>NZ_JAFMOT010000001.1:0-206 GCF_019049695.1 Rahnella perminowiae | reverse complement strand
TTGCTCTTTAACAATCTGGAACAAGCTGAAAATTGAAAGTTTACAGCTGAACATCACTCTCCGTATCTGTACTGAGTGGTGGATTAGTCTGTAACAGAGTCTCTCAAATAATCGCAATGCGGCGGTGGAAACACCTTCGGGTTGTGAGGTTAAGCGACTAAGCGTACACGGTGGATGCCTAGGCAGTCAGAGGCGATGAAGGGCGT
>NZ_JAFMOT010000002.1:0-217 GCF_019049695.1 Rahnella perminowiae | reverse complement strand
AATCTGTGTGGGCACTCACAAGACGATATCAGCCACTTCGGTGGCAAAAAATATCAAGTCTTAGAGTGACCAAGCAGTAATTCATTTAGTTGAATTATTACGAAGTAATCTCTGAGCACCGCTTAACGTGTTTAAGCAAATCGAACTTTTAATTGAAGAGTTTGATCATGGCTCAGATTGAACGCTGGCGGCAGGCCTAACACATGCAAGTCGAGCG
>NZ_JAFMOT010000003.1:0-227 GCF_019049695.1 Rahnella perminowiae | reverse complement strand
CCGCCGCCATCAATGGCAATCCGCTGCTGCCTGATATCGCTGTTTGTAATCGGGCTAAATGCCTGCATGAAACCGTTATATCCGCGAATTTCATAGGCTTCATTACTCGAGTTATAGCTTTTAGTCTTGCACCGTTCTGAACGATAAAGCATTTGCAATGGCAACAGTGTAATGCCCTCAGGAACCCGGACGGCTATGGTCACGCGCCGTGCATTTTCCGGCGGTGA
>NZ_JAFMOT010000004.1:0-249 GCF_019049695.1 Rahnella perminowiae | reverse complement strand
ACAGATCATTGAAGGGCTGACTGATGAAAAAGGCATGACCTCTCTCACTCAATCACAAGCCGCGCAGGATATGGTCATTTCGTTACTGGATGGCGAATAAGGACTTCAAGGACCGAATATGAAAAAAATAACTAAATTAATCGTCAGCGCGCTCAGTCTTTCTGCGGTGATAAGTATGACAGGTTGTGCTGTTGGCCCCTGGGGAGGGCTGGCTATAGGTAACCCTTTTTCCGGAATAGCGGAAGCTCG
>NZ_JAFMOT010000005.1:0-250 GCF_019049695.1 Rahnella perminowiae | reverse complement strand
TTATGACTTAGCTCAATCTTTATGGGTTTATATTTATTGTTCGTTGTGGGTGTTTATTTTAGCTGCTTATCATACCGGTGAAACTCACCTCAATGGACGAAAAATAAATATGGAAATGCAATTCACTAATGAACTGAATCAGGAATTACTGGATGCCATCAACGCCTCACCTTTCACCGCTGAACAGCTGGCTGAAATGGATGAAAGCGCGAGGGCGGTGGTTGAGGAGCAGGCGGTATTTGCCCGTCAG
>NZ_JAFMOT010000008.1:0-253 GCF_019049695.1 Rahnella perminowiae | reverse complement strand
GGTTGCCAGAATACACAACCAACATGAAGCCGGTTATTCCTGATTATGAATGGATCACATACGGGGAGCGGGTCAACAAACCGACATTACTAACTGACGGTTGTATCTAATCCTGGGGGCAGGTCAAGTGAATTGCATTTCCATATTTATTTTTCGTCCATTGAGGTGAGTTTCACCGGTATGATAAGCAGCTAAAATAAACACCCACAACGAACAATAAATATAAACCCATAAAGATTGAGCTAAGTCATAA
>NZ_JAFMOT010000007.1:0-253 GCF_019049695.1 Rahnella perminowiae | reverse complement strand
CTGACGGGCAAATACCGCCTGCTCCTCAACCACCGCCCTCGCGCTTTCATCCATTTCAGCCAGCTGTTCAGCGGTGAAAGGTGAGGCGTTGATGGCATCCAGTAATTCCTGATTCAGTTCATTAGTGTGACCCTGACCCAAAATCCTGCTCCATTCAGAAACAGAATTCCGGCATGATAAACACTCCCCTGAACGGAGGTGGTGCCGATGAAAAAGTCACGATTCACCGAAGAGCAGATTGTTTTTGCCCTTA
>NZ_JAFMOT010000006.1:0-253 GCF_019049695.1 Rahnella perminowiae | reverse complement strand
GAGATCGCTATGCGTAAGATCCGATTCACTGAGCACCAGATCATCGCCGTCCTGAAATCAGTCGAGGCTGGCAGGACCGTCAAAGATGTGTGCCGCGAGGCTGCTATTTCTGAAGCCAGCTATTACAACTGGAAAGCAAAATATGGCGGGATGGAAGCCGCTGATATCAAAAAAATCAAAGACCTTGAGGACGAGAATCGTCGTCTGAAGCAAATGTTTGCCGATCTGAGTTTGGAATGCCGGGCGCTGAAAG
>NZ_JAFMOT010000009.1:0-254 GCF_019049695.1 Rahnella perminowiae | reverse complement strand
CGCCAGGAAAACCATTAACGACTGGAGGCAGGATTATAACGAGTGTCGTCCACATTCGGCACTGAATTATCTGACGCCATCAGAGTTTGCAGCACGGTGGCGAAATGGAAAATGTGAAGGTAAACAATGACCCTGACCCAAAATCCTGCTCCATTCAGAAACAGAATTCCGGCATGATAAACACTCCCCTGAACGGAGGTGGTGCCGATGAAAAAGTCACGATTCACCGAAGAGCAGATTGTTTTTGCCCTTAA
>NZ_JAFMOT010000015.1:0-255 GCF_019049695.1 Rahnella perminowiae | reverse complement strand
CCGCAAGCCGGCTGTCGCTTAAAATATCCGCCTCACCAGCGTTCAGCTCGTTCGAATAAAAGGTTCCGATAACACCGACGGTTACCGGATTCACGAACAGGCTGCCGAGGCGGACTGACGTCACCCCGTGCAGTGCACTCATGCCCGACGCGATTAGCTGAGTGCTGCCCCCCGTTGCCACGGGGAGTGCCAGCGGCATGCCAGACTGTGCGGGCGTATCAGCCTTCCCGCCAAACATCTTTTTGTACCACGGCG
>NZ_JAFMOT010000172.1:0-107974 GCF_019049695.1 Rahnella perminowiae | reverse complement strand
CGCATGAGCGGCTGTTTTGCTGTCTGGTGCAGGGACTTTTATTCCATGCCCAGTTCTTTCAGTTTGCGGGTCAGGGTATTTCGCCCCCAGCCCAGCAACCGTGCCGCTTCCTGTTTATGCCCCTGCGTATGGCGCAGCGCCGTGGTCAGTAACGTACGTTCCATTTCAGGTTGCGCTTCTGACAGCAGGTTTTGATGACCGGAACGCAGTGCGCGGTCGGCCCACTGTGCCAGCAACGTCGCCCAGCTGTCCGGCAGACTCTGACCACCGGTTTCCGGCGCCGAGGTCTCAAACAGTTCGCTGGGTAAATCCTGGATCAGGACTTCCTGACCGGCTGCCATGACGGTGAGCCAGCGGCAGGTATTTTCCAGCTGGCGCACGTTGCCCTGCCATGGCAATCGCGTCAGTGCCGTTTCCGTTTCCGGATGCAGATTTTTCGCTTCCACACCCAGCTCTTTGGCCGCTACCTGCAGGAAGTAACGCGCCAGACGCGGAATATCTTCACGGCGTTCACGCAGTGGCGGCAAATGGACACGGATAACGTTCAGGCGGTGGAATAAATCCTCGCGGAATTTTCCTTCCTGAACCCGTAATTCCAGATTCTGGTGAGTTGCGGCGATGATGCGCACGTCCACTTTTACTGGCGCATAACCGCCCACACGATAAAACTGACCATCTGCCAGCACGCGCAGAAGACGGGTTTGCACATCGAGTGGCATATCACCGATTTCATCAAGAAAGAGCGTGCCGTTATCGGCTTGTTCAAAACGTCCCTGACGGATAGTGTTGGCGCCGGTAAATGCCCCTTTCTCGTGCCCGAATAATTCGGACTCGATCAGGTCTTTCGGGATGGCAGCCATATTCAGTGCGATAAAGGGCGCTTTAGCGCGCGGGCTGTGGCGATGTAAGGCATGCGCGACCAGTTCTTTACCGGTGCCGGATTCTCCGTTGATCAGCACGCTGATTGAAGAACGGGACAAACGGCCGATAATGCGGAATACGTCCTGCATCGCCGGCGCTTCGCCGATAATATCTGCGGTCGGGCCACTTGCCGGCTGGCTGCGTGCCGGTTGCTGCTGTTCCTGATAATGACTGATGGCACGCTCAACCAGTGCCACGGCTTCGTCAATGTCGAACGGTTTTGGCAGATAATCAAATGCACCTTGCTGATAGGCGCTGACCGCAGCATCCAGATCGGAGTGCGCTGTCATTATGATGACCGGAAGCATCGGATGACGTTGTTTAATCTGCTTTAACAGCGCTAAACCGTCCATTCCCGGCATCCGGATATCGGATAACAAAACGTCAGGGGTTTGAGTCGCAATGGCATCAAGCACTTCATTGCCGCTGTCAAACGTCGTGCAGGTTAAACCGGCTCCAGTGAGCGCACGTTCAAGTACCCAGCGGATGGAGCTATCGTCATCGACGATCCAGACTATCCCTCGTTGCATAAGAACCTCACTGGCGAATAGGCAGGAATACCGAGAATTCGGTATGTCCTGGCCAACTGTTAAATTCAACTTTACCCGAATGCTGATCAATCAAACTGCGCGCGATGGACAGGCCCAAACCGGTGCCTCCTTCGCGGCCACTGACCATGGGGTAAAAAAGGGTGTCCTGCAAATGCGCCGGTACGCCGGGGCCGTCATCTTCGATATCGATACGGGCCACCAGGCGATAACGCACGCCGTGTAACGTAATCTGGAAAGCAGTACGTGTGCGCAATGTAATTGTGCCGCCTTCCTCCCCCAGCGCCTGCAAGGCGTTACGGGTAATATTCAATAAAATTTGTTCTATCTGATCAGGGTCATGCGCCAGTTCCGGCAGGCTCGGGTCATAGTCCCGCACCAGTTGAACGTTATCTGGCTTTTCCATCGACACCAGTTGGCAAACACGTTCCGCAACCTGATGAATACTTTGTGTCACATGCTGACTCGGACGTTGCGGACCCAGCAATCTGTCGACCAGATTACGCAGACGGTCAGCCTGCTCAATAATGACTTTGGTGTATTCCAGCAAGGCCGGATCAGGCAGTGCCCTGGATAAAAGTTGCGCTGCACCACGCAGACCGCCAAGCGGATTTTTAATTTCATGTGCCAGACCGCGGATCAAATCACGCGCGGCAACTTGTTGAGCGTGCTGTAATTGTTCCTGGCTCAGACGGCGTTGATTATCCATCGGTGCCAGTTCTACCAGAATAAAACC
This sequence comes from Rahnella perminowiae, assembly GCF_019049695.1. Lineage (NCBI taxonomy): Bacteria > Pseudomonadati > Pseudomonadota > Gammaproteobacteria > Enterobacterales > Yersiniaceae > Rahnella > Rahnella perminowiae. The sequence goes on along the minus strand of NZ_JAFMOT010000172.1, from coordinate 105,769 downwards.
TTCCGGCAGCATCTGAGCAGTCAGTGACAACACATGTGCCCTGCCATCCACGACCAGTGTCACTTCACTGTCTGTAAAGCCCTGTCCGGCTGTCAGACTTTCACGCATTAATTCGATGTTCAGCGAAAAATATCCCACCAGTTCTGGCAAAGGAGTGCCAAAAAGCTTTCGTGAACTTTGCGCCAGTAACTGCTGAGCGGCCGGATTGGCATAATGCACAGCCAATTCGTCGTCTAACAGCAGAACGCTGTTGATAAGTGAATTCAGGATCTGCCCAGCATCGGGCAGCTTGCCAGTTGCCATACCGCAGTCTCCCGCACCTGATTGGTGCATTTTATCTCGTTACCCGGCGAAATCACGGGCCAGAGGGGTTAAGCAGGAAAGAGTGTGGAGAAAAAAGCCCATCCGGAGATGGGCTGAAAGTTTCCACGGCAACAAATATAAATCGTCTGACTTAATTTTGACGCTGAAGGGGTTATTAACACAGCCTTCAGTCGGGTATTACACTCAGTGCCTGCTATAAGACGGGCACTGAGTTCAGGGTCTCATTCGGAAATTAGACGCTGTAGTACAGTTCGAACTCAACCGGATGCGGAGTCATACGCACGCGGTCCATTTCTTCTTTACGCAGACCGATGTAAGCATCGATAGCGTCATCAGTGAACACGCCGCCACGGGTCAGGAACTCGCGGTCATCGTTCAATGCATTGAGGGCTTCTTCCAGTGAACCTGCAACTTTTGGAATTTCTGCTTCTTCTTCCGGTGGCAGGTCATACAGGTTTTTGTCCATCGCATCACCAGGGTGGATCTTGTTGATGATACCGTCCAGGCCAGCCATCATCAGTGCAGCAAACGCCAGGTATGGGTTAGCCGCTGGATCAGGGAAGCGTGCTTCGATACGCATCGCTTTAGGCGTTGATACGTGTGGAATACGGATGGATGCAGAACGGTTACGTGCAGAGTAAGCCAGCATTACTGGCGCTTCATAGCCCGGGACCAAACGTTTGTAAGAGTTAGTGGTCGGGTTAGCGTAGGCGTTGATCGCTTTAGCGTGCTTGATGATACCGCCGATGTAGAACAGTGCCATTTCAGACAGGCCGCCGTATTTGTCGCCAGAGAACAGGTTGTTACCGTTCTTGGACAGGGACATGTGGCAGTGCATACCGGAACCGTTATCGCCAAACATTGGTTTTGGCATGAAGGTCGCCGTTTTGCCAAACGCGTGAGCCACATTGTGCACCACGTATTTGTAGATTTGGATTTCGTCGGCTTTTTTGGTCAGGGTATTGAAGCGGGTTGCCACTTCGTTCTGACCCGCGGTGGCGACTTCATGGTGGTGAGCTTCAACAACCAGACCCATTTCTTCCATGGTCAGACACATGGTAGAACGCAGATCCTGAGAAGAGTCGACCGGAGGAACCGGGAAGTAACCGCCTTTTACTGCAGGGCGGTGGCCTTTGTTGCCGCCTTCGTATTTGGTGCTTGAGTTCCATGCGCCTTCGATATCATCGATAGCGACGTGAGAACCGGAGATGCTGCTGCCGAAGCGCACATCATCAAACAGGAAGAATTCTGGTTCTGGCCCGAACAGTACGGTGTCCGCGATACCGGAAGAGCGCAGGAAATCTTCTGCACGTTTTGCGGTAGAACGTGGGTCGCGGTCATAACCTTGCAGCGTGGTTGGCTCAAGGATATCGCAACGAATGATCAGGGTAGTTTCTTCGTAGAATGGGTCAAGAACAGCAGTGCTCGCATCTGGCATCAGAACCATGTCAGATTCGTTAATGCCTTTCCAGCCACCGATTGAAGAGCCATCAAACATTTTGCCTTCTTCGAAGAAGTCAGCGCTAACCTGGTGCGCAGGAATGGTGACGTGCTGCTCTTTGCCTTTGGTATCAGTGAAACGTAAATCTACGAACTTCACTTCATGCTCATTCAGCATCGTCAAAACGTGTTCAGCGGACATACTAGTTCTCCCGAATTTCTCATTATCGTCGTGGAACGAATAACCATTTTTGGTCTTTAGTTGGAAATAACAGCCTTACTGGAACTGGCGTGTAGGCTGAACAGCGCTATTATTTGTCTGGTCAGGTCCTTCACCCTGTAAAAAATTTTTTACCCTAAAAAACTTTTACTCTAAAAACTATTAGCGAAAACTGTGCCAACTTTGAGAAAATGCAAACAACGCCATTTTACAGGGCTTTTGCACTCGATAAGTATGCACCATAACGGAATTCATGCACTAAAATGGTGCTGATTGCGAGAGGTAAGGCACCAAAAGGGTGCGTCATAATGGTTCAGTGGTCTTTTTGCACCGTGAAAGGGATCACAAAGTAACCATCCATAAGTTGTTTCAACAAGATCCTTGTGATCTTGTTTAGAACCTCGCTTAATACGTGTACAATAGCGCGCTATTTCTAATGCCTGAGGCAAAGCTGTGATCGAAAATTTGCGTAACATCGCCATTATTGCCCACGTTGACCATGGTAAAACCACCCTGGTCGACAAGCTGCTGCAACAATCCGGTACTTTCGGAGAACGTGCAGAAGCTACCGAACGCGTAATGGACTCCAACGATTTGGAGAAAGAGCGTGGGATTACCATCCTCGCAAAAAACACCGCCATTAATTGGAAAGACTACCGCATCAACATCGTGGATACCCCAGGACACGCCGACTTCGGCGGTGAGGTTGAGCGTGTGATGTCAATGGTCGACTCGGTGCTGCTGGTTGTGGATGCAATGGATGGCCCAATGCCGCAAACCCGTTTCGTGACCAAAAAAGCCTTCGCTAATGGTCTGAAACCGATCGTGGTAATCAACAAAGTTGACCGCCCTGGCGCGCGTCCTGACTGGGTTGTTGATCAGGTCTTCGACCTGTTCGTCAACCTGGACGCAACCGACGAACAACTCGATTTCCCAATCATCTATGCATCTGCACTGATGGGTATCGCGGGTAACGACCATAACGATATGGCCGAAGACATGACCCCGCTGTACCAGGCGATCGTTGACCACGTATCTCCACCACAAGTTGAGATGGATGCACCATTCCAGATGCAAATCTCTCAGCTGGACTACAACAACTATGTTGGCGTCATCGGCATCGGCCGTATCAAACGCGGTACCGTTAAGCCTAACCAACAAATCACTGTCATCGACAGCGAAGGCAAAACCCGTAACGGTAAAGTGGGTAAAGTTCTGACCCATATGGGTCTTGAGCGTATCGAAGCGACCGTTGCTGAAGCGGGCGATATCATCGCAATCACCGGCCTGGGCGAACTGAACATCTCCGACACTATCTGTGACCCGGCGAATGTTGAAGCCCTGCCAGCGCTGAGCGTTGATGAACCAACCGTAACCATGTACTTCAACGTAAACACCTCTCCGTTCTGTGGTAAAGAAGGTAAGTATGTGACTTCACGTCAGATCCTTGACCGTCTGAACAAAGAACTGGTGCACAACGTTGCATTGCGTGTTGAAGAAACTGAAGATGCTGATGCATTCCGCGTTTCAGGCCGTGGTGAACTTCACCTGTCGGTTCTGATCGAAAACATGCGTCGTGAAGGTTTCGAGCTGGCGGTTTCCCGTCCTAAAGTTATCAACCGTAAAATCGATGGCCGCATGCAAGAGCCATTCGAAAACGTGACACTGGATATCGAAGAGCAGCACCAGGGTTCTGTGATGCAGGCCATGGGTGAGCGTAAAGGCGATGTCAAGGACATGATCCCTGACGGTAAAGGGCGTATCCGTCTTGATTACCTGATCCCTGCACGCGGCCTGATCGGCTTCCGTACTGAATTCATGACCATGACTTCAGGTACCGGTCTGCTGTACTCCACGTTCAGTCATTACGATGACGTTCGTCCGGGCGAAATCGGCCAGCGTCAGAACGGCGTGCTGATCTCTAACGGTCAGGGTAAAGCGGTTGCGTTTGCTCTGTTCGGTCTGCAAGATCGCGGCAAGTTGTTCCTGGGTCATGGTGCAGAAGTGTATGAAGGCCAGATCATCGGTATTCACTCACGTTCTAACGACCTGACTGTCAACTGCCTGACCGGTAAGAAACTGACCAACATGCGTGCGTCCGGTACTGACGAAGCAACGACATTGGTTCCTGCTATCAAAATGTCTCTGGAGCAAGCTCTGGAATTCATTGATGATGACGAACTGGTCGAAGTGACTCCTCTGTCTGTGCGTATCCGTAAACGTCACCTGACCGAGAATGATCGTAAACGTGCAATGCGTGGTCCTAAAGAAGGTTAATCTTCTTTAACGCTTGTCGTTACACAGAAACAGGGTGCCCTCGGGAACCCTGTTTTTTTTGGCATTTTTCTAACGCAGAGATAAACACCGCAACTCTGTCACTGTTCAGCTGTATGTTTTACCGCTAAAGTTAAAAGTCATCTTTGAAATCAGGAGCGTGCAATGCTGTACATTTTTGATATGGGAAACGTCATTATTGATATTGATTTCAAACGTGTCCTTGGCGTGTGGAGCCATCTCAGCGGAACGCCGCTGGCCACGCTGACCGAGCGGTTCAAAATGGGAGAGGTGTTCCAGAAGCACGAGCGGGGTGAAATCAGTGATGAGCAGTTTGCTGCCGATCTGTGCAATGAAATGGGCATTGCGCTCAGCTTCGAGCAGTTCAGTGCGGGCTGGCATGCCGTTTTCGTTGACCTCCGTCCTGACGTTATCACGTTATTCCAGAAGCTGCGCAAAGAAGGTCATCGCGTTGTCGTGCTTTCTAATACCAACCGCTTGCATCTGGATTTCTGGCCCCATCATTATCCTGAAATCGAAGCGAATACTGATGCGATGTACCTCTCGCAAAATCTGGGTATGCGCAAACCGGAGCCTGAAATTTTCCGGCATGTTCTGGAGAAAGAAGGGTTCTCCGCCGATCAGACTGTGTTCTTTGATGATGTTGCTGAAAATATCGAAGCCGCCCGGACGGTTGGCATTGAGGCTGTATGGGTGGAAGATAACCAGACGGTACCGAAATATTTTTCCTAAAGGATGTAAGGATGCAGAAAAGGGCACTGAGCCACTACCCAAAATCGTTGTGGAAATTTACACGCCTGCTCTTAAAGCGTTCGGATAAAGATGGCCTGACGCTTCTTGCGGGCCATCTGGCCTATGTCTCTTTGCTTTCACTGGTTCCGCTGATCGCCGTAGTATTTTCGCTGTTTGCGTTATTCCCGGTATTTTCAGATATCAGTGCTCAGCTGAAAACCTTCATCTTTTCTAACTTTATGCCAGCGACCGGTAATACCATCCAGCGTTATCTCGAACAGTTTGTGGCCAACTCCAGCAAAATGACGGCCGTGGGCACCTGCGGATTAATCGTTACCGCATTACTTCTGATAGCCTCCGTAGACAGCGTGCTGAACAAAATCTGGGACAGCAAAACTACACGTCCGATTGTGTTCTCCTTTGCGGTGTACTGGATGGTATTAACGCTCGGACCCATTTTGCTGGTAGCCAGCGTGGCTGTCAGCTCGTATCTGCTTTCCCTGAACTGGCTGAACATCAGCGGTGTACATTCGGTGATCGACCACGCGCTGCGCATTCTGCCTTTACTGATCTCCTGGGTAACATTCTGGCTGCTGTATCAGGTGGTACCAACAGTCAGAGTGCCGGCAAAAGATGCGCTGATAGGCGCGCTGGTCTCCGGTGCATTATTCGAGTTGAGTAAAAAAATCTTCACCTTATACATTCAGCTTTTCCCGTCGTATCAGTTGATTTACGGTGTACTGGCTGTGATCCCGATTTTATTTCTCTGGGTCTATGTCAGCTGGTGTATCGTACTTCTCGGGGCGGAAATTACCGTCACGCTGGGTGAGTTTCGTTCTCTGCGAAAATTGCAATCTGCTCAATATGTGGCAGAAGAATAATCAGTCCGAAGGATTTTTATGATTGCGTTAATTCAGCGGGTATTGAATGCCAGCGTTACGGTTGATGGAGAAATCTGCGGCCAGATAGGGCCGGGTTTACTGGTTTTACTGGGCGTCGAACAGGGTGATGATGAACAAAAAGCCAAACGCCTTTGTGAACGGGTGATCGGGTACCGGATCTTCGGTGACGAAAATGACAAGATGAATCTGAATGTGCAGCAGGCTGGCGGCAGCCTGCTGGTGGTGTCGCAGTTCACGCTGGCGGCAGACACACAAAAAGGCATGCGTCCGGGATTCTCTCGCGGGGCTGAACCACAAGAAGCCGACCGGTTATATCAATATTTTTGCGGGCAATGCCGGGAAAAGGGCGTTGTTACCGAAACCGGACGCTTTGCTGCGGACATGAAAGTGGCACTGGTGAACGACGGACCGGTGACCTTCTGGCTACAAGTCTGATCGATAAGGCATAACGCCGGAGAGAAAGCATCTATGTATCATCTGAGAGTACCGACGACTGAAAAAGAACTGGCCGCCTATTATCGGTTCCGCTGGGAAATGCTGCGTAAACCGTTGCACCAGCCGGAGGGTTCAGAGCGGGACGCCTACGATTCCATTGCACATCACCAGATGGTGGTTGATGAAGACGGCGAGCCGGTGGCGGTTGGCCGTTTATACATCAATGCTGATAACGAAGCCTCTATCCGCTTTCTGGCGGTTGATCCAAATGTTCAGGACAAAGGGTTGGGAACGCTGGTCGCGATGACCCTGGAGTCTGTGGCGCGTCAGGAAGGGGTAAAACGTGTGGTCTGTAGCGCCCGTGAAGATGCTGTGGATTTCTTTGCCAAACTGGGCTTTATGAATCAGGGCGAAATCACCACGCCGCAAACAACGCCGGTTCGCCATTTTCTGATGATTAAACCCATCGAAACGCTGGATGATATTTTGCATCGCCCCGACTGGTGCGGCCAGCTGCAACAGGCCTGGTATGATCATATCCCGCTCAGTGAAAAAATGGGCGTGCGTATCAGTCAGTACACCGGCCAGCGATTTGTCACCACGATGCCGGAAACGGGCAACCAGAATCCGCACCATACGTTGTTTGCGGGCAGTCTATTTTCGCTGGCAACGCTGACCGGCTGGGGGCTGATTTGGTTGCTGCTGCGCGAACGTCATCTGGGCGGCACCATTGTGCTGGCTGATGCACACATTCGTTACAGCATGCCGGTGACCGGCAGGCCGCGTGCCGTGGCTGACCTGGGTTCTGTTCGCGGTGATCTCGACCGTCTGGCTCGCGGGCGTAAAGCGCGCGTGCAGCTCGAAGTGAATTTATATGGCGATGAGATCGACGGCGCAGTGTTTGAAGGCACCTATCTCGTGCTGCCCGCCGCGCCCGGCGCACCGCTGGAGCCTGAGATTAACTGACCGGTTCCGCGCAAACAAAAGGCACCGCATTGCGGTGCCTTTTTATATTTACGGTTCTGATCAGAACTAAGGGGCTGCGGACGCGGGTGCACCGGAAACCAATCCGTTCACCATCCTCTGTTCAATTGTCTGGCTGCCGTTTATCTGCAATGTACCGCTGAGCGTCGGTTTGTAATCAACGTTTGCCGGCATTTGTCCTTGCAGATTCAGCTGCATATTGGCATTACCTTCCAGTGCAACATGTGGCCATCCCCAGTTTTCCAGCTGATTTGCCGGTACGGAGCGACCGGTCATTTTCATAGAGAAATGACGCTGTGGCTGCTGATCAACCGTCGCGCTGGCTTCCAGCAATCCCTCTTTGGTAAAGGCACTCAGCTCTGAAATATTCACCTGTCGGTCGTTCGCCTCCAGCGTGATGGAAGGGCGACGCACGTCATTGCGGTTAAACGTTGCTTCGCTGGCATTCAGATTCAGTTTACCGCTCCAGATCCCCCATTGATGATTACGCGCCAGCAGCAGGTTATTGCCAAGGCCATCAAGCGCGGTCAGCTGGAAGGGGAACTGCGGATTGATATCAATAATCAGGTTCCGGTTAGCAATAAACCGGCTGATAAAGACTTCAGACAGCGAATCTGGCAGCGCCTGGTTCCAGAGTTGTTTCCAGTTCTCCGGCAGTGTGTATTCCAGGCCCGCAACGGAAACCTCATCAAGCTGCAGACGTTTGTTGGCGCGCAGCCAGTTACCGGTCGTGCGCAATAAACTGCGCTCCCAGCGCGCCGTGGCTTGTTTGATAGCGATACCCTGCGGCGAAAGGTCGAGGCTAATGATCGGATCCTGAATATGCAGATTCCCATCAATCATATCGGTCGCATTCAGGGTGATTTCACCCTCGTCGCTTTGCCAGTCGCCTTTTTCGAGCGTCAGATCCTGCACGGATAAATCAACGTCACTGAATGCCCAGTCCGTTCCCTGCAAACGGGCATCAATCAGATCAAGGCGTTGAATAGTCACTTTTGGCAGGGTCTGGAAGTCATCGAAGAAAGCGGAAAGCGGTTTTGAAGTTTGCAGGCGCACATTGCTCAGACGCAGGTTTTCAATGTTCCAGCTACCGTCGGCGGCCTGTGTGGCTTTGCCCGTTAACTGACCGCGGGCCAGATCGCCGCCAAAATTACTCAGCGTCAGATTTTTATGATCGATATTACCCTGAATCAGCACATTTTCGGTTGCCAGCCCGTTGACCGTCAGGCCGGCAGCGCTCAGCTGGAAGTCAGCCTTATCCCCTAATAGTTGACTGGATTTTGGCTGCCACGGCGAAATACCGGCGTTAATTTGCTGGCCCTGAATGTCTAAGCCCGCGGCATTGCCGGTAAGCGCCATCTTGCTCAGTTGCAAAGTATTGGCCTGCAACGGCAATCTGATTGAGGAGGGACTGACGTTGAGGCGTCCGTTGACCAAAACGACGCGATCGAAAAAGCGCGGTTCGGTGATTTGCCGCCAGCTTAAATCCAGATCAACTTCACCGGCATTCAGCACTTCCGGTTGATTCTTCTGCCCGAAAATCACATGGGTTAACGTCACGCGACCCGGCGACGACCAGTTATGGTCGAGTTTCTCCACGGAAAGACGATACTCGCTGTTATTGCTGACCCAGCGGCTGACCCAGCCAGCCGCCCAGCGGGTTTGTAATAGGACGTACACCAGCACGATCGCCAGCACCAGAAGTAAGGCGAACGTCAGCAAAATTTTACCGATAAATCTCATCGTCTGGAGCCCTGTAACGGGAAAGTGGAAAAAAGATTCTTTGTTTATGCCGCAAACAGCGACTTTTCTCAACAGGTTAGCAGAACGGAGGCAATAAAAAACGGCAGGGGTTCCAGACCCACTGCCGCTGTTGCACACAGATTACATCCCGTGATCACTTTTCGTGAGGGAAAACCAGATTCAGAACAATCGCAGTAATACCGCCCGCCGCAATGCCAGAAGACAGAAGGGTTTTCAGCCAGTCTGGCGCGAATTGCAGGATCAGCGGCTGCTGTGAAACCCCCATGCCGACGGCGAGAGAAAGCGCCATGATCATAATCGCGCGGCGATTCAGACGCTCACGGGAAACAATACGCACACCTGAAGCGGCAATAGTACCGAACATCACGATGGTGGCACCGCCCAGCACCGGTTCAGGAATATGCTGCACAAATCCTGCAACGGCAGGGAACAGCCCGAGGATAATCAACATCAGCGCGACCACAAAACCAACATAACGGCTGGCAACGCCGGTCAGTTGAATGACGCCGTTGTTTTGTCCGAAGCAGGAGTTCGGGAAGGTGTTAAATACTGCAGAAAGCATTGAGTTCAGACCATTGGCCAGCACGCCACCTTTTATGCGCTTCATATACAGCGGGCCGCTGACCGGTTGTTCAGAAACGTCTGAAGTGGCCGTAATATCCCCGATGGTTTCCAGTGATGTCACCATGAAAATCAGCATCAGCGGGATCAGCAGATTCCAGTCAAAACCCAGACCGTAATACAACGGTGTCGGTAATGTTATCCAGTTGCTTTGTGTGGCTGGCGCGACGGTTGGCAACATGCCCGTCATCCAGGCTACCAGATAACCCACGGCCATCGCGATAACCAGAGACGCGACACGCAGATAAGGGTTGCGCTGACGGTTTAGCAGGATAATCACCACCAGCACAACAGCAGCCAGCAGCAGATTTTTCGGTGCCCCAAAAGTGTGATCGCTCATGGCCGCATAACCGCCGCCGATAGACGTCAGACCGACCTGAATGAGTGACAGCCCGATAATCATCACCACAATGCCGGAAACCAGCGGCGTAATAATGCGGCGCGCGAGATGCAGGAAACGGGAAAGAATGATTTCGGTACAGGAAGCCAGCATCAGCGTACCGAACAGCGCCGCCATCATGGTCGGCACATCCGCACCGCCATTTTTCAGCGCCATCCCGCCCATGATAAGCGGTGCCACAAAGTTAAAGCTGGTGCCCTGAATAGAGAGTAAACCCGAGCCGACCGGTCCCCAGGTCTTAATCTGTAAAATAGAGGCCAGACCGGAGGCGAACAGCGACATGCTGATGATGTGCTGCGTATCCTGTGCAGGTAAACCCAGCGCCTGACAAATCAGCAATGCGGGTGTTATTACCGCAACAAACATCGCCAGCAAGTGCTGACAGGCGGCGAATAATGTCTGTGGTAATGGCGGACGGTCCTCGAGCCGGTAAATCAGTTCACTTTTTTGCTGGCGGGAGAGATCGGGTTGCTGTGTTTCTTGTTCTGCGGTTTGCGAACTCATGCTGTGGCATTCCAATAAGCGGCAAAGCGGGCATTTTTATAGAAATCAGCGACAAAAGCAATCGTTTGCTAAGCGGGATTTTCCGCAGCAGGTTTGGGATTGGGTGGGATTTATGACCTGTTTTTCTTGCCTGATGTAGTGTGTATGACTTCTAATTCAGTTTCTGGGAAAAAATATGTCAGTGTAAATTTTATAAGCCAATAATTTTATTGGATTTATTTCAGAATGGAGTTCGTCAATGATTCAACTCGATACCTACGGCACCCTGGTTGCTGCCACGTTGGTACTCCTTTTAGGACGAAAATGCGTCCAGTCGGTCAAATTCCTCAAGAAATACACCATTCCTGAACCTGTTGCCGGTGGTTTACTGGTCGCTTTATTGCTGCTGCTCGCTAATCAGATGTTCGGCTGGGAAGTCGGTTTCGACATGTCTTTAAAAGAGCCACTGATGCTGGCGTTTTTTGCCACGATCGGTCTTAACGCTAACCTGGCAAGCCTGCGGAAAGGTGGGAAATCGCTGTTTCTGCTGGTCTTTGTTGTTCTGGGTTTACTGCTTTTGCAAAATGCCATCGGCATCGGTATGGCGAAAATGCTGGGGCTGGATCCGCTGATGGGATTGCTGGCGGGGTCGATTACCCTTTCCGGCGGGCATGGCACCGGGGCGGCATGGAGCAAACTGTTTATTGAGCGTTATGGCTTTGAAAATGCCACAGAAGTCGCTATGGCCTGCGCGACTTTTGGACTGGTTCTTGGCGGTATTATTGGCGGTCCGGTGGCGCGCTATCTGGTTAGCCATTCCTCCTCCCCCAACGGAAATCCTGAAGATACGGTCGATCCGAGCGCATTTGAGAAACCGTCAATTGGCAGGATGATTACGCCACTGGTGATGGTGGAAACTATCGCCCTGATCGCGATTTGCCTGATGGCAGGCACATATACCTCCAGCATGTTGCAAGGTTCGGCCTTTGAAATCCCAACCTTTGTCTGCGTGCTCTTCGTGGGCGTTATCATGAGTAACGTACTGGCATGGCTCGGTTTTTACCGTGTCTTTGACCGTGCGGTATCCGTGCTGGGTAACGTCAGTTTGTCGCTGTTCCTCGCCATGGCTTTGATGAGTCTTAAATTATGGGAGATGGCATCTCTCGCGTTGCCGATGATGGCGATTCTTATCGTGCAAACGCTCTCGATGGCGTGTTACGCAATTTTCGTGACTTATCGCGTGATGGGAAAAAACTACGATGCAGCGGTGCTGGCGGCAGGACACTGTGGTTTCGGGCTGGGTGCTACCCCGACGGCTATTGCCAATATGCAGGCGATCACCAATCAGTTTGGTCCTTCGCACCTTGCGTTTCTGGTGGTGCCGATGGTGGGGGCGTTCTTCATTGATATTGCTAATGCGATTGTGATTAAACTCTATCTGATGTTGCCCGTATTCCCGGCGATCAGTTAAAAAAACAGGCACAGAAACGTCGCTTCTGTGCCTGACTCATTCCTTCCCGTCAGGTTTATTGTGCTGCGTCCGCTTTTTTAGTGAACATCGGTTCGGCTTCAGCGGTTTTCTCCTGCGTCAGTAACTGCTTCTCATAAACTTTGAAGAACGGGTAATAAATCACCATCGACAGCGCCATCAGTAGTATGACCAGTATTGATACTTTGAAATCCCAGCCCATTGCCCATGCCGCACCCACCGGTGCCGGCGATGTCCACGGAACCAGTGAAATCATGTGCGGAAGAATATCCGTCGAAACGGCAAAATAGGCGATAACAGCATTGACCATCGGTGCCAGCAGGAAAGGGATGAAAAATACCGGGTTCATGACGATAGGCGTGCCAAAAATCACCGGCTCATTGATATTGAAACAACTTGGCACCAGGCTGAGTTTCCCCATCGTACGCAGATGTGCTGATTTACTTCGGCAGAATAACAGCACCAGCCCCATCGTCGCTCCTGAACCGCCAATAACGATCAGGAAATTCCAGAAGGCCTCGGTCATGATGTGTGTCATGGGTAAACCGGCAGCGAGATCAGTCTGATTCAGACCGAGATTGGTTAACCAAAAAGCTTGCAACATACCGGAAACAATGGCCGAGCCATGGATGCCCGCAAACCACAGCAGGTGGCAAATCAGCACGGCGAGAAGTACTGCAGGCAGTGAGTCTGCGGCAGAAATCAGCGGTTCAAACAGGGCCATAATCGCCTGTGGCAACAACATATCAAACCCTGACTGTACCAGTAAGCTCAGCGGGAAAAGCGTAATCACCACGGCAACAATCGGGATCAGCAAATCAAACGAATGCTTAATGTTTGAAGGCACCTGTTCGGGTAAACGGATACCAATATTGTATTTTTTCAGTAACCGCGTCAGTTCGGTGACATAAATTGCCACCAGAATGGCGGTAAAGATCCCCACGCCGCCCAGCGCTGCCGTCGACATCTTTTCATCAATCTGCGGTGCTGCGACCAGCAGGAAAGACATCAGCGCCAGCATTGCGGTCATGAACGGATCGAGTTTATAACTTCTCGCCAGATTGTAGGCGATCGATGCCGAGATATAGATGGACATGATACCCATCGTCATATTGAACGGCGTCAGGATCTGCACTTCATATTTTGCCGAGAGCGCCAGCCAGTTTCTGGCAAAGCCCCAGGACGATTCAGGCGAGAACGGCGGGTGAACAAAAACCAGTAAAAACGAACCCACAATCATAAAGGGCATTGCTGAAATAAAGCCATCCCGTACCGCCATGACATGTCGCTGTGAAGACAGTCGTGCGGCAAAGGGGCTGATTTTTTGTTCTATAAAGGTAAAGAGGGATTGACTGATACTCATGATGATTTGACCTTATGTTGAGGACATCAGACAGGGTTGCCTTAATAATCATCAGTGTAGTGGCGGGGTGTGGAACCGGTTACCTGCTTTGCCCCACTCTGTGAAGGTTATCAAATAACCTGAGCGGAAAGCTGTTTTGAAGACGCAATGGGGAAAAGGGAAGAGAATATGTTGAAAACAAAACATCATTATTAATAATGATTTGATGAAGTGTGAATGAGCGAGAAGAGAGATCAGGCGTTAGTGTAACGGACTCTTTCTGGCAGCCAGCGCTCAATCAGGGCCTGGGCATGGTCAGGGAATTGCTGCTGCAGATAACGTGCAATGCGCTGTACATCCGGGATCATCGCCTGATCACGTAATAAGTCAGCGACTTTAAACTCGGCACTGCCCGTCTGACGCGTGCCCAATAGTTCACCTGGCCCGCGGATTTCTAAATCCTGCTGAGCAATAACGAAGCCGTCGTTGCTGTCGCGTAAAACCTGCAAACGTTTCTGTGCTGTTTTGCTGAGCGGCGTTTTATAGAGCAGAACACAGTGAGAAGCCACGGCACCACGACCCACGCGCCCGCGTAACTGGTGTAACTGGGCCAGCCCTAAACGCTCCGGGTTTTCGATAATCATCAGGCTGGCGTTCGGGACGTCAACGCCGACTTCAATGACAGTCGTTGCCACCAGAAGTTGTACTTCACCTTGTTTGAAGGCCTGCATGACGGACTGCTTTTCCAGGGCTTTCATGCGACCGTGAACCAGTCCGATATTCAGAGCCGGGAGTGCCTCCTTCAGGCCTTCCCATGTGGCTTCTGCGGCCTGCGCTTCCAGCATCTCCGACTCTTCAATCAGTGTACACACCCAATAAGCCTGACGATTTTCCTGCTCGCAGGCACTTTTGACGCGGCTGATAATGTCGCTGCGTCGTGTGTCCGGAATGGCGACAGTAGTCACCGGCGTGCGCCCTGGCGGCAGTTCGTCGATGACTGACGTATCCAGATCAGCGTAAGCGGTCATTGCCAGTGTGCGTGGGATCGGCGTGGCGGTCATGATCAGCTGATGCGGGTGGAAGCCCTGTTGCAAACCTTTTTCCCACAACGCCAGACGCTGATGCACACCGAAACGGTGTTGTTCATCGATAATGACCAGCGACAGTGACGAGAACAAAACCTGTTCCTGAAAGATAGCGTGCGTCCCCACCACCATCGAAACCTGTCCGCTGGCGATCGCATCCTGTTGCGCCTGCCGTGCTTTACCCTTTTGTTTACCCGCCAGCCAGCCGACCTGAATACCCAGCGGTTCAAACCACTGACGGAAATTATTCGCATGCTGTTCGGCCAGCAATTCTGTCGGTGCCATTAATCCGACCTGTTGCCCCTGAGCAATAGCGCAAAGTGCGGCAAGGGCGGCCACCAGCGTTTTACCTGAGCCCACGTCGCCTTGCACCAGACGCATCATGGGATAACTTTTGGCCAGGTCCTGTTCAATTTCCGCCACAACCCGTTGCTGCGCACCGGTGGGGCTGAAAGGAAGAGAGGCAAGGAACTGATTTTTCAGGCGATCGTCATGACGCAGCGGCAGAGCTTTATAACTCTGAGTACCGGCACGGACGGCCAGCATACTGAGATTATGTGCCAGCAATTCTTCCATAATCAGTCGGCGTTGAGCAGGATGATGACCTTTCTCAAGATCGGCAAGCTGGATATCTGGCGGCGGGCGATGCAGTAAATGCAGGGCCTGAGGAAGGGGGATCAGCGAACGGCTCAGTTCCTCTGGTAACAGTTCGGCAATAGGTACTGTGTCGAGCAGTTCAAGTGCCTGATCCGTCAGTTTACGCAATGTCGCCTGGCGGATACCTTCTGTTGTCGGATAAACCGGCGTCAGTGATTCCTGCAGAACGACTTCGCTGTTTTCACCCTGAATACGGTATTCCGGGTGAATGATTTCAGCGCCGATCGTGCCGCGTTTGATTTCACCATAAGCGGTAACACGACGCCCTGCAGCCAGACTGTTTTTCATTGCGGCGTTAAAGTTGAAGAAGCGTAACGTCGCCATGCCTGTGCCGTCACTTATCTGACAGGTCAGCATTCTGCGGCGACCAAAACTGATATCGCTGCGCAGGACTTCGCCTTCTATTGTCGCGAAAATGCCGGGTTGTAAATCATTGATGGTGTAAAGGCGGGTACGATCTTCATAGCGTAAAGGAAGATGAAACAGTAAATCCTGAATAGTTTCAAGGCCGAGTTTGGCGAGTTTGTCTGCCTGGCTGGCTCCGACGCCGGAAAGCGACGTCAGTGGGATAGCGTCGAGCAGGCGGCCTTTCATCTTTTCTTAACCGTCATTTGCATCGCAGACCACCATTCATCATCGGCAATGATTTGCCCGCGATCGTCAATGAAAGGGCGGGGCAGTTTCTTCCGCTTTGCCACATTCGACAGGACCGGATAGCCGCCTTCAAACAGCAGTCGCTGCTGTTCTTTCTCGTTCAACAGGCTGTTGTCGCGACGATACATACCGGCATTTTCGCGCTGGCGCTGCGCTTCATACAGGATTAACGCTGAGGCGACAGAAACGTTCAAAGATTGCACCATACCGATCATCGGAATGATGATATCGCTGTCTGCCAGCGCTAATGCTTCAGGTGTGATACCGGTTTTTTCCTGACCGAGCAAAATACAGGTCGGGCGGGTGTAATCAATCGCGCGGAAGTCGACGGCTTTCTCTGACAAGTTTGTTGCCAGGATTTGCATGCCCTTCGCTTTCATTTTGGCGACGGCATCCTGAATATTTTTGTGCGTTTTGACCTGAACCCAGCTGTTGCTACCCGCCGCCGAAGAGACCAGTGTCTTCATTCGGGTGGTGGGCCAGACAGCATGAATTTCGTGAACGCCGACGGCGTCTGCCGTGCGGATGACGGCAGAAACGTTATGCGGTTTATGCACCTGCTCCATGCAAACCGTCAGGTCTGGCTGTCGGGCTGTAAGCATTTCGCGGATGCGCGCATAACGTTCTGGGGTCATAACAATCAGTTTCGGTTGCGGGTAACTTTAATGACGTCCGGCATAATACGAATTTTACGCATGATATTCGCCAGATGAACGCGATCGCGGGTCGTCAGGCGGATAAAGGCGCTGTAGACGCGACCGTCTTTTTCTTCGGTGCTCAGACTCTGAATGTTCGACTGCGCGGCATTTATCGCGGCGGTCAGGTTCGCCAGTGCGCCCTGATGATTGAACATATCGACTTTTATTTCAGCGATAAATTCCTGATCAGTTTCCTGGTGGTCATCCCAGTCAACGGCCATGAATTTCTCAGGTTCTTTCTGATAACCGCGAATATTACGGCAGGATTCATGGTGGATCACCAGCCCTTTACCTGGACTGACGTGCGCAATAATCGGGTCGCCCGGGATCGGACGGCAGCATTTCGCGAACGTGATCAGCACGCCATCTGCGCCTTTAATCGGCAGATTACGGGTCCCTGACGATGCCATTGAAGACTGGTCACCCATCAGGTTTTTGGCCACCACAACGCTCATGGCATTGCCGAGGCCGATTTCTGCCAGCAGGTCATCCATCGCCGGGAGCTTCATACGATCCAGCTCGTTTTTAATGTTTTCCGGCGGAATATCTGACAGTTTTTTACCCGCACCCAGCGCATGATTGAGCAGGCGACGCCCCAGTGAAACGGAGTCATCACGTTTCAGGTTTTTAAGCATCTGGCGGATTTTGGCGCGCGCACGTGAGCTCACGACAAAGTTCAGCCAGGCGGCATTCGGGCGGGCACCCGGTGCGGTAATAATTTCGATAGTTTGTCCGCTGGTCAGCGGCTGCGAGAGCGGGTAAGGCTGGCGATCAACGCGCGCGCCAACGCAGGCATGGCCGATATCGGTATGCACGGCGTAAGCAAAGTCGACCGGTGTCGCACCCGCAGGCAATTCGACAATACGACCTTCCGGCGTAAAGACGTAAATCTCGTCCGGGAACAGATCTGATTTTACGCTCTCGATAAATTCAAAGGAGTTGCCCGCACTTTGTTGCAGTTCAAGCAGACTCTGTAACCAACGTTGAGCGCGGATCTGCGCCGTAGTGCTGGTTTCACTGTTCTCTTTATAAGCCCAGTGCGCCGCAACCCCCATCTCCGCCATCTGATCCATATCTTCAGTACGGATCTGCACTTCAACCGGCACACCATGCGGGCCGATTAGCGAAGTATGCAAAGATTGATAGCCGTTGGCTTTGGGGATGGCGATGTAATCTTTAACCCGACCCGGACGCGGTTTGTACAGACTATGCGCCTGCCCTAACACGCGATAACAGGTATCGAGTTCTTTAACGATCACCCGGAAGGCGTAGATATCCATAATGGAATGGAAACGCTGTTCCTTCAGGTGCATTTTACAATAGATAGAATACAGGTGTTTTTCGCGACCACTGACACGACACTGAATACCGGCTTCGGTTAAACGGCCTTCAATCTCCGAGAGGATTTTTTGGATCATCTCTTTACGGTTACCCCGCGCGGCTTTCACCACTTCTTTGATGACGCGATAACGGTTTGGATAGAGGGCTTCGAAGCCCAGCTCTTCGAGCTCGGTTTTCAGGTGGTGGATACCCAACCGGTGTGCCAGCGGGCTGTAAATTTCCAGCGTTTCGCGGGCAATACGGCGACGTTTGTCCGGACGCAAAGAGCCCAGCGTGCGCATGTTATGGGTACGGTCAGCGAGTTTGATCAAGATGACGCGAATGTCTTGCACCATCGCCATGACCATTTTGCGGAAGTTTTCCGCCTGTGCTTCTTTCTTATCGCGGAATTTCAGCTTGTCTAACTTTGAAACGCCTTCAACCAGTTCAGCAACGCTTTTGCCAAACAGTTGTTCCATATCCTGGTAAGTTGCAGGCGTGTCTTCGATAACGTCGTGTAATAACGCCGCCATCAAAGTCTCATGATCGAGCCTCATTTCAGCCAAAATACATGCCACGGCTACCGGGTGAGTAATATACGGCTCACCGCTGGAACGTGTTTGCCCCTCGTGCGCGTCCCGCGCCACGAGGTAAGCCTGCACGAGGCGCTTAATTTGCTCCTCCGGCAGGTATTTTTGAATCAGTTGATTCAGGCTTTCAAAGATATACAAGTGGGATCCGTTTCGTTAATTAACGACGGCCTTCAGCGATGGCAGTCACTGCCTGAATCTCTGCGGCTTCCTGCTCTTGTTGCTCCTGACGGTCACGAACGTCGAGGATCTGATTGGTGATCAGGCCTTCTTCGATTTCGCGCAGGGCAATGACAGTGAATTTATCGTTTTCTTCAGCAACCAGTGGATCTTTACCACCAGATTGCAGCTGGCGTGCGCGACGTGCAGCCACCAACACCAGGTCAAAACGGTTACCAATTTTTTCAACAGCGTCTTGAACAGTTACGCGTGCCATATATGTGCTACTCCACAGGGTGACGAAAGACTGGGCATAATACTGAAAGTGTCTTCAGTCTGCCAATAGTTTGGTGATTAATCCGTCATGACGGAGCCGCTGACGGCTCAGACGCAGACGTTCAGCGCGAATAATGGTTTTTAAATCCGATAAAGCCAGATCAAAATCATCATTCACAATTAAATAGTCGTATTCGGCAAAGTGGGTCATTTCAGCCACGGCTTGTGCCATACGTTTTGCGATAACTTCCTCGCTGTCTTGCCCGCGGCCACGCAAGCGTCGGTCTAGCTCATCTTTCGATGGCGGCAAGACAAAAATACTGCGTGCCTGCGGCATTTTTTTCCGGATTTGCTGCGCGCCCTGCCAGTCGATATCCAGAAAAACATCCACACCCGACGCTAAAACCTGCTCGATGGTTTCACGCGACGTCCCGTAATAATTACCGAAAACTTCTGCATGTTCTAAAAAGGCATCACGTTCAATCATCTCGCGAAACGCTGCTTTGTCGACAAAGAAGTAATGCTCGCCATGTTTCTCGCCCGGACGTATAGCACGGGTGGTATGAGAAATAGAAACCTGTGTGTCGTAGAGCGGTTGTGTTTTAAGTAAAGCCTGAATCAGACTTGATTTACCTGCTCCACTCGGGGCGGAGACAATATACAGCGTGCCTTGAACCATAATGACGTTTCAACTGAATGGGTTGATAGGAAGTATGCGAAGAGTGATCTCCCGCACAGTATACACGCTCGCCGCATTCGGTGCAGCGTCCAGACGTATTTCATCGCAACTTTGCCGCAGAAAATAGCCTTTCCTGAGAGATTTACGTGCTGCATTCCACATTTTCTTTTCGTTGCAGCAACAGATGAAATAATCAGGAAGGCATCTCGCAATAAGGGGTTATGCCACTGGCAGGAAAAATCACACCGGCGTTTACTGGTCTCCACAAGGAGGTGCTAATGCGCCAGTTTATTTATCTTATCTGCCTGCTCACTTTTGTTTTCTCTGCTTCAGGTCAGGATACGCTGTCGCCGGAATGTCCCGGCTGGCCATCAGAACGTCTGACACAGGAAACCCGTCACCTCACCGCTCAGTTGACCCAATGGGATGCCGCCTATCATCAGTCTGGCAGCAGCCCGATTGAAGATTCGGTCTATGATCATTTGCGTCAAAAACAACAATTCTGGTTGCAGTGCGCCAGCCAACCGGTACCTGAGCTGACAATGCCAGCCAGTGATGATGCAGAATATGTGCATCCGGTGGCCCATACCGGCCTGCATAAAATGAAAGATAAACACGCGGTCGCAAACTGGATGCAGGGACGAAAGAATCTGTGGGTACAGCCCAAAATCGATGGCGTTGCAGTATCGCTGATTTACCGTTACGGGAAACTGGCCGCACTGGTAAGTCGCGGCGATGGCGAGAAAGGGCAAAACTGGACGGCAAAAGCTGCGTCAATTCCGGCGATCCCGCTCAACATTCCGGACATGAGCCCTGAGTTGGTATTGCAGGGCGAGCTTTATCTGAAGATGAACGGTCATCATCAAAATGTTGATGGCGGGATGAATGCAAGATCAAAAGTCGCAGGTGCAATGATGCGTACCTCTGCTTCTGACCTGCTGAAGCAAACGGGTATTTTTATCTGGTCATGGCCGGACGGTCCGGTGCTTATGGCTGATCACCTGGAGAAACTCAGACAGTTCGGTTTTCCGGTTGTGGCTCAGTTCACGCTGGCGGTGAGCTCTGTCGAAGACGTCGAAAAATGGCGTGAAGACTGGTTTCACCAACCCCTGCCTTTTGCGACAGATGGCGTGGTCGTTCGTCAGCAAGAAGAACCTGCGGGGAAATATTGGCAAAGTAAGCCTGCAATCTGGGCGGTCGCCTGGAAATATCCGCCCGCCAGACAGCTCACCGATGTCACGGGCATCAGCACCACGACAGGACGAAACGGGAAAGTCACCGTTATCCTCAACCTGAAACCCCTGCGGCTGGACGATAAGTTAGTCAGTAAGGTGAGTTTGGGATCGGTCAGCCGGTTCCGGCAATGGGATGTTCTTCCCGGTGATCAGGTCGCAATCGCGCTGGCCGGACAGGGGATCCCACGACTTGATGAAGTGACATGGCGGGTAAATGAGCGTACGGAGATGCCTTTGCCTGATCCAACGCGCTATAACGCACTTTCCTGCTTTACACCTGAACCGGACTGCATACAACAATTTCTCTCACGCCTGATCTGGCTCAGCGGGCCGGAAGCGTTGGATATGGCAGGGTTTGGCGGGGCCACATGGCAAAAGTTACTGGATGCTTCCCTGGTGGATACTTTGCTCAGTTGGTTAAGCCTTAACGAAAAAGAGCTGGCTGCGGTTCCGGGTATCAGTGTTAAACAGGCGCAAAAACTGATGGCGCAGATCCAACTTGCGCGTGAAAAGAGCTTCCGCCGCTGGCTGTCAGCAATAGGATTTCCTTCTTTTGCACTGGGATTTGCAGAACAGCAGCAAAGCTGGAACAGGTTGACACAGCTGACCTCTCACGACTGGGAGATGACTGAGGGGATCGGGGCCAAACGGGCCGCTCAGGTTTTTGACTTTATACATCATCCGGACGTTGAGGTTTTGGCCAATGCTTTGAAGCAGGCGCAATTGCCTGCATTCCGCTAGCGGGCTACACGGCGGCGCATTAATGGTCCGAATGCGGGTAATTAAAGACAGGCAATCCAAGGCGAAAACGCAGGGCGATAAGACGTGCGGTAAAGCCGATCAGCAGTGTAATGATAACGACCAGATTGTGGGGCAATGAGAAATATTGCAGCCCGATATAAACCCAGGCGGAAGCAAACGACACGCCGGCATAAATTTCTTTCTGAAACACCAGCGGGATCTGATTGCACATCATGTCCCGCAGCACACCGCCAAAAACACCGGTAATGACTGCACAAACGGAAGCAATGATAGCGCCATGTCCCATATCGAGGGCCACCTGTGTCCCGATAATGGAAAATACCACCAGCCCCAGGGCATCAAGCACTAAAAAAAGCTTTCTCAGATGTTGCATGAGAGGAGCCAGCCAGGTGGTCATGAGCGCTGCAACAGCCACAATCACGATGTACTCCGGATGCTTCACCCATCCCAATGGATAATGGCCTAACAGCATGTCGCGGACAGAGCCGCCACCAATGGCCGTCGCTGCCGCAATAATAATGACACCAAAGGAGTCCATTTTCCGACGTCCGGCAGCCAGGGCACCGGTCATGGCTTCTGCGGTGATCCCAATAATATAAAGAACGGTGAGTAACATGGATGTTCGCCAGACAAATCAGTAAATGGGAAAACAGTAGCCGCGTAGAGTAAGGAGTTCCTCATTGATGCTCGACTGAATTTTTCTTTTGCATTGGTTTTAGGATTATTAAATCTAATGTGAATAGACTTTTAATCCGCCAGAGTAAAAGGATAAAGAAGAATGCCGGGTTATTTTAGATTAGAAAAACAGGGATTGCTTGCCTGTTTTGACCCTGCTTTAACATTTATCCATGCCCCCGATTTCTTCTCAGCAGTGAATTTTCTCCTTTTATAGGTTACGATTAATTAAAATCGTCACTCATTGACGCATTGCTTAATTGTTAAATCTGCTCCGGAGGAGTGTATGAAGCCCGATATTCCGGTTGCGTTAACACAGCGTGGACCTGCCGAGCATGAACGTCGTGAACAAATTATAAATGCGGCCTTTGAGCTCTTTCGTCTTTATGGTTATGCCAAAACATCAGTGGCTGATCTTGCCAAATCCATCGGTGTTTCAAGCGCTTACATTTATAAATTTTTTGAATCGAAACAGGCCATTGGCGAAGCTATTTGCTCGCAGCGGGTGGGTCAGATAGATGAGGCACTCATGGTTATTGCGCAAAGTAACCAAAGTGCGACCCTGCGCCTGAGATCTATTTTTAAAACGCTGCTGACGCGTAGTCTGGATCTCTTCTTCCAGGACAGGAAATTGCATGATCTGGCTGCAACAGCTTCGGCTCAGCAATGGAAATCGACATTAAATCATCGTGCTATGATTTACAGCATTGTTGAAAAAGTGGTTACCGATGGCCGGGAGTCCGGTGAGTTTGAGCGTAAAACGCCACTGGATGAGGTTTGTATGGCGATCACCACGGTGACAACGCCATTTTCGCATCCGTTATTGCTGGAACAAAAAACACCTGAACAATTGGAAGAGCGTGTTCAGGCGATCACCAGCCTGGTCCTGCGAAGTCTGGCAAAGTAGACGCAACAAAATTTTGGGTTACGGGTTTACAAAAACGTAATTCGTCACATACTGTCAGCCGTTATTATCAAGAAACCCGTTTCTGGCCGGTTCATATATCGCCTGCGGAAACTTACGTCTTATACAGACAGAGAGGAATGTTTATGACTCATCGTCGAGTGGTTATTACCGGCATGGGGGCTGTGAGTCCTCTGGGCTGTGATATCGAAACTATCTGGAAGCGTCTGCTGGCCGGTCAGTCTGGTATCCGTGTTTTGCCGGAAGAAATTGTAGAAACACTGACCGTGAAAATTGGTGGTCAGGTACAAACTAAAGAACAGGATCCTGAGTCTGGTTTCGATCCGGATCAGTTCGTGGTACCAAAAGACCAGAAAAAAATGGACCGTTTCATCCTGTTTGCGATGGCTGCTGCCGATATGGCCGTTGCTGACGCGGGCTGGAAAGCCGAAACACCGGAACAACAGGAACGTACTGCAACCGTCATCGGTTCGGGTATCGGTGGCTTCCCGGCGATTGCCCATGCCGTGCGTACCAACGACAGCCGTGGCGCTAAGCGTTTGTCGCCTTTTACGATACCGTCGTTCCTGGTGAATCTGGCGTCTGGTCAGGTTTCCATTAAACATCAGTTTAAAGGCCCGATTGGCGCGCCGGTAACGGCTTGTGCGGCAGGTGTTCAGGCGATTGGTGATGCGGTGCGTTTGATTCGCAATGACGAAGCCGATGTTGCACTGTGTGGCGGCGCGGAAGCGGCTATCGATACTGTGAGCCTGGGCGGTTTTGCGGCGGCGAAAGCCATGTCTACCGGCCATGAAGATCATCCGGAAAAAGCTTCCCGTCCGTTCGACAGCGCACGTGATGGCTTTGTTATGGGCGAAGGCGCGGGCATGCTGGTGATTGAAGAACTGGAGCATGCGAAAGCACGTGGCGCCAGAATTCTGGCTGAGATTGTCGGTTACGGTACCAGCGGTGACGCCTACCACATGACGTCCGGTGCGGAAGATGGCAACGGTGCGGGCCGCGCGATGAAAATCGCGCTGCGCCAGGCAGGTATTCAGCCTTCAGACGTGCAGCATCTGAATGCTCACGCAACTTCTACGCCGGTGGGCGATCTGGGTGAAATCAATGCGATTAAAACCCTGTTCGGCACTGACGGTAAACTGGCTGTCACGTCTACCAAATCTGCAACCGGGCATCTGTTGGGGGCGGCTGGCGGGCTGGAAACCATTTTCACCATTCTGGCCGTACGCGACCAAATTGTTCCTCCGACGCTGAATCTGGAAAACAAAGACGAAGCGGCTGCGGGGTTGAATATTGTAGGTAATATCGCGCAGAAACATGATATTACGTACGCGCTGTCAAACGGCTTCGGTTTCGGTGGCGTGAACGCCTGCGTACTGCTGAAACGCTGGGAAGACTAATTTCCTTTTTCGCTGACGCATAAAAAAACGCCTCGGACTTTAATGACCTGAGGCGTTTTTTATTAAGCAGGGCAGAGGATTTACTCGATATTCTGAATCTGCTCGCGCATTTGTTCGATCAATACTTTCAGCTCGATAGCTGACGTTGTGACATCGGCATTGATGGATTTAGACGCCAGCGTGTTTGATTCGCGGTTAAATTCCTGCATCATGAAATCAAGACGGCGGCCCACGGCTTCTTCTTTCTTCATGATTTTGTGTGTTTCTTTGACGTGCGCTTCCAGCCGGTCCAGCTCTTCAGCCACATCGATACGCTGTGCCATCAGAACCAGTTCCTGTTCCAGACGGGTATTTTCCAGCTGGACCTGTGCATCTTCCAGTTTGCTGACCAGACGCTCGCGCTGCCATTGCAGAATATTTGGCATCTGGGCGCGGACTTTCACCACTTCTGCGCTCACGCCGTCGAGACGCTGTTCGATCATCGTTTTCAGTGCTGCACCTTCGCTTTCGCGCGCGCTGATGAAATCATCCAGTGCGGTTTCCAGCGCCAGCAGCAGTTCGGTGCTTATAGCGTCCAGATCCTGTTCTTCGGCCAGCATAACGCCCGGCCAGCGCAGGACTTCCAGCGGATTAATTTCGCCTTCATCACTTTGCATTTTCACCCATTGCGCCGCTTCAACCAGCTGTTTCGCCAGCTTTTCATTAAGCTGTAACGTGCTTTGTGCGCCAGGGTCGAGATCAAAACGCAAATTACATTCGACTTTACCACGGGTCAGCCGGGCGCGAATACGCTCACGGACAACCGGCTCCAGGCTGCGGAATTGCTCGGGCAGACGGATGTAGGTTTCGAGATAACGTTGGTTTACGGAGCGGAGTTCCCACGCTGCGCTGCCCCAGTCACCCTTAATTTCGCGTCGGGCATAAGCGGTCATACTACGGATCATGTATGCGTACCTGTTAATGTAAAGATGAAGCGATTATAGCCCCCGCGAGCGGGTCATGATAGGCATTACCTCGCGAAGTCCGTATAATGCGCAGCCAAACATGATTCGCGACCCGGAGAAGTATCCATGCGTCCAGCAGGCCGAAATGCACAACAAGTGCGCCCCGTAACACTGACCCGCCATTACACTAAACACGCTGAAGGTTCCGTGCTGGTGGAGTTTGGTGATACCAAAGTGCTGTGTACCGCGACGGTGGAGGAAGGTGTTCCGCGTTTTCTGAAAGGTCAGGGACAAGGTTGGATCACCGCAGAGTATGGCATGTTGCCACGTTCTACCCACACCCGTAATGCCCGTGAAGCCGCAAAAGGCAAGCAGGGCGGCCGTACTCTGGAAATCCAGCGTTTGATTGCCCGTTCCCTGCGCGCAGCCGTCGATCTGAAAAAGCTGGGTGAATTCACCATTACGCTCGATTGTGATGTGTTACAGGCGGATGGTGGCACGCGCACTGCGTCCATTTCCGGTGCTTGTGTTGCGCTGGCCGATGCGCTGAATGCGCTGGTAGCTGCCGGTAAACTGAAAGCGAACCCGATGAAGGGTATGGTTGCTGCAGTTTCTGTCGGTATCGTGAAAGGCGAAGCACTGTGTGATCTCGAATATGTTGAAGACTCAGCGGCAGAAACCGATATGAATGTCGTGATGATGGAAGATGGCCGCATGATTGAGGTGCAGGGCACCGCAGAAGGTGAGCCGTTCAGCCACGAAGAGTTACTCGGCTTACTTGCTCTTGCACGAGAGGGCATCGACACTATCTTCCAGGCGCAGAAAGCGGCGCTGGCGGAATAATTTTTTAAGGCGACTGAGAAGTCGCCTTTTTTATGGCCTGCGGGCTGACAATGAGAAACAAGACGTTATCGAGGAGACCATCAATGAAAGCCTATCAGCGCCAGTTTATTGAGTTCGCACTGAACAAACAGGTTTTGAAATTCGGCGAATTTACCCTGAAGTCCGGGCGCATCAGTCCTTACTTCTTCAATGCCGGTTTATTTAATACTGGCCGTGATCTGGCGTTACTGGGACGTTTTTATGCCGAAGCATTGATGGATTCCAATATTGATTTCGATTTAGTGTTTGGTCCGGCTTATAAAGGTATTCCCATCGCGACGACCACTGCCGTTGCTCTGGCTGAGCATCATGAGCGCGATGTGCCATATTGCTTTAACCGCAAAGAAGCCAAAGATCATGGTGAAGGTGGCTTGCTGGTCGGCAGCCCGTTACAGGGCCGTGTCATGCTGGTCGACGATGTGATTACTGCCGGTACCGCTATCCGTGAATCAATGGAAATCATCAGTGCGAACAAAGCCACTCTGGCAGGCGTATTGATTTCTCTTGATCGTCAGGAACGCGGACGTGCGGATATCTCTGCTATTCAGGAAGTTGAGCGTGATTACCATTGCAAAGTAATTTCAATTATTACGCTGGCTGACCTGATTGAGTACCTGGAAGAGAAAGCGGAAATGGCTGATCATCTGGCGGCTGTCCGGGCTTACCAGCAGGAATATGGCGTTTAATGTAGTCACTATCCTATGAGTAAAACAAAAGGGCCTTTCGGCCCTTTTTGATATTGATGTTTGCCTCTGCCGGGCAGGTTTTATTGCAACTGAGCAGAGATCAGTGGCCAGCGGGTATCGAAATCCTGCGTCGGTTTGTACTTAAACTCAGAGCGTACAAAACGCGACAGCATCCCTTCGCAAAATGCCAGTAACTGGCTGGCGAGCAGAGTTTCATCGCTGATGAATCCGCTGCCTTCACGCATTTTCTTTTCCCGAAGCACCTGACGCAGTTGCGCTTCAATTCGCTCAAAAAGCTGATTGATGCGGCCTTGCAGGCGATCTTGTTCAAACATCAGGGCATGACCGGTCATAATTCGGGTCAGTCCCGGATTACGTTCGGCGAAGCCCAAAATCAGCAGCAAAATCAGACGTATTCTGTTTAACGTATCTTTCTCATCCTGCAGAATGAGGTTGATACGGGTGATCAGACTGTCTTCGATAAACTCGATTAAGCTGTCAAACATGCGTGTTTTACTGGGAAAATGACGGTAAAGCGCTGCTTCTGAAACACCTACACTGGCGGCGAGTTTTGCAGTCGTGATCCTCTGGCTGCCATCGCTGGACTGAAGCATTTGCGCCAGGGCCTGCAAAATCTCTTCGCGCCTGTTCCTTTTTGTCGTTTCTTTCTCTGCCATGTCTGAATAGACCCTTGCTAAAAAACGGCTAAAATCATGGAGAAACCGCACAACTGCCGCATGAATCACTGTGATCCTGCGGCTTATTTCGTTCCCTATGTGTTGTTACGGTCTGATAGTGATAAGGATCTGTTCAATATCGCGTCAAAATCAGCGGTGCTGAACAGGTTCTTATTGGCGACCTGAATGGCCAAAACCACCTTCGCCGCGTTCACTGGCGTCAAAATCTTCCACCAGATTGAATTCAGCCTGAACGACAGGCACAAACACCATCTGAGCAATACGCTCGCCTGGTTCGATAACAAATGTTGTCTGACCGCGGTTCCACACCGACACCATCAGCTGGCCCTGATAATCAGAGTCGATAAGACCGACAAGGTTACCCAAAACGACACCGTGTTTATGCCCCAGGCCGGAGCGAGGTAAAATAACCGCCGCCAGATTAGCATCACCAATGTGAATAGCCAGACCGGTTGGCAGCAGTGTGGTTTCACCCGGTTTCAGCTCTACTGAAGCATCCAGACAGGCGCGCAAATCCAGACCCGCAGACCCGGGTGTCGCGTAAGCCGGTAAAGGGAAAGTCGAACCGATGCGCGGGTCGAGAATTTTAATGTCGATTTTTTTCATCATAACGGCTGACAATCTCTTCTAATAATCGTTGACCAAGCAGGGACTTATCGCTGAGCGGTAAGATTTTATCCCCGTCCTGCCAAAAAAGATGCAAAGCATTGGAATCGCTGTTGAAACCTTGCCCGGCACGTGAAACATCGTTGGCGCAAATCAGGTCCAGATTCTTACGGATCCTTTTTTGCCGCGCGTATTCTTCCACATTCTGGGTTTCAGCGGCAAACCCCACGACGTAAGGTCGGTTCTCTTTCATCGCTGCAACACCGGCAACGATATCAGGGTTTTTAATCATTTTTACCGTGATTTCATCGCCTTGCTTTTTGATCTTCTCATCAGCAATACGCTCTGCGCGATAATCTGCCACGGCCGCGCAGGAAATGAAAATATGCTGAGATGCCGCCGAAAGCTGCACGGCTTGTTGCATTTCCAGCGCACTTTCCACATCAACACGGCGGACATTCGCGGGCGTCGGTTGTGTTACCGGCCCGGCGATCAGTGTCACTTTGGCACCCCGTTCAGCGGCGGCTCTGGCAATCGCAAAACCCATTTTGCCGGAGCTGTGATTGCTGATGAAGCGGACAGGGTCCAGAGGCTCGCGGGTCGGGCCTGCGGTCACCATAATGTTCAGGTGCGCCAGATCGTTGCGTGAAGAAAAATGCGTATTCGCCATATCAACAATCACCAGCGGATCCAGCATACGTCCAGGCCCCACATCACCGCAGGCCTGACTGCCGCTGTCCGGACCCCACATCAATGTGCCCCGTGCTGCCAGGCTTTGCAGGTTTTCTTGTGTGACGGCCGCACGATACATTTGCTGGTTCATCGCAGGCAGTACTGCGACCGGTGCCGCAGTCGCCAGACATACCGTTGTCAGCAGATCATTTGCCAGGCCGGCATTCATGCGAGCCAGCAAATCCGCAGTGGCGGGGGCAATAATGACTAAATCTGCCCATTTCCCTAACTCGATATGTCCCATTGCCGCTTCGGCCGCCGGATCAAGCAGGTCGTCAGAAACCGGATAGCCGGAAACCGCCTGCAGGCTCAGCGGCGTCACGAAAGATTTCGCCGCTTCTGTCATGACGACGCGGACTTCAGCGCCTCTTTCACGTAAGCGACGTACCAGTTCTGGTGCTTTATAGGCAGCGATACCACCGCTGATACCGAGCACAATATGTTTGCCGGAAAGTCCCGTCATCATCATTGTCCGATTAGTTGAAAGCTGAAAGAAGCGACATTTTAGCATAACGGGGAATGATGACAGCTATTGGCGATACTACGAAAGTTGAGGAATAAAAATTCTGCGTAACATCTCGCAAGCTGACGCACCGGACCTCACGACGGGGAGAATGTTGTGCCACAATCGCCGCGAAAAGGAGTCAGGATGACGAAACAGCAAGACCCGTGGCCGGGAGAGATGCCACCGCGCGAAAAATTATTGCAACAGGGAGCGAAAGAGCTGACGGATCAGGAGTTGCTGGCGATCTATTTGCGCACGGGATGCAAGGGATTGCATGTCATGGAGCTGGCAAAAAATCTGCTGGATGAATTTGGTTCATTACCTAAATTACTGAAGGCCGATTTTGACACCATGGCACGCACAAAAGGAATGGGAGTGGCCAAGTTTTCACAGCTGGTAGCCGTATCCGAATTATCCCGCCGCGCCTACTTGCGCCATCTGAGTGCTGAAAATGCGATGCTCAGCCCCGCAGTCATCCGCGAATATTTGCAGAATTTACTCGTTTTTCGGGAAAGAGAGGTGTTTCTGGTACTTTTTCTCGACAACCAGCATCGCGTTATTCGCCATGAGGAGATGTTTGCTGGTACTATTGGGCACGTAGAAGTGTATCCCCGCGAAATTGTTCGTGGTGCGATGAAGGTTAATGCGGCAGCCCTAATTCTGGCGCATAATCACCCATCTGGTCGGGCTGAGCCCAGCCTGATGGATAGAAAAGTGACTGAACAGATTATTCGTGCGTGCCAGCTGCTGGAAATTCGTGTCCTTGACCATTTGGTTGTAGGCCACGGAGAAACGGTATCTTTTGCCGAACGCGGCTGGATTTAGCGTCGTTTTTTGAAGATCCTTAGGGATCTTTAGCTGTTCGGGACTTGAGCACTTACGCTACAGAGCGTATACTACGCCACCTTTGAGAATCTTGGGTTTGGCGTTAAGAGCCTATCTCAGCAGGTTTCTGACCTGATGAATTGGTTTTTTACCCGACGACAGTGAGTCGGTTCTCAGTGGAGTTTGCTGAGATGGGCTCTAAAAGCCTGACGAGGCGGCCATACCCTATACGAAGCTCGAGCTGATTTGATTTTTGGAGAATAGACATGTCCCGAGTCTGCCAAGTTACTGGCAAGCGCCCGGTGAGCGGTAACAACCGTTCCCACGCAATGAACGCGACCAAACGCCGTTTTCTGCCGAACCTGCACTCCCACCGTTTTTGGGTTGAGGCTGAGAAGCGCTTTGTAACTCTGCGTGTATCTGCTAAAGGTATGCGTGTTATTGATAAGAAGGGTATTGAGACGGTCTTGGCCGATCTGCGTGCCCGCGGTGAGAAGTATTAAGGAACTGCATCATGGCTAAAGGTGTTCGCGAGAAGATCAAGCTGGTTTCTTCTGCTGGTACTGGTCACTTCTATACCACTACGAAGAACAAGCGTACTAAGCCGGAAAAATTGGAACTGAAGAAATTCGATCCAGTTGTCCGTCAACACGTGATCTACAAAGAAGCTAAAATTAAATAATTTTAGTGGATTGCTAAAACCCGGCTCCGGCCGGGTTTTTTATTGCCTGAATTTCATGATTTCTTTTCATTGCGACTTTTATTTGCCTGATGTCAGTGTCTGCGACAAACTCTGAACACGATTTTTGCTCAAGGGAAAATTATGCCGGAATTACCTGAGGTTGAAACCAGCCGCAGAGGGATTGAACCCTATCTTAAAGGCCACACAATACTGCATGCCATCGTGCGTAATCCGCGCCTGCGCTGGCCTGTCTCGGCGGAAATCTTAGCATTAAGCGATCAGCCGGTTCTGAGTGTGCAGCGTCGGGCAAAATATCTGCTGGTTGAGCTGCAAACCGGGTGGATCATTATTCATCTGGGTATGTCAGGGAGTTTGCGGGTATTGCCGGAAGAAACCGAAGCAGGCAAACATGACCACGTTGATCTGGTGATGGATACCGGCCATGTGCTGCGTTATACCGATCCGCGCCGTTTTGGTGCCTGGTTATGGTCTTCGGATCTGACTGCCAGCAATGTTTTAGCCCATCTGGGGCCGGAGCCGCTAAGCGAAGATTTCACGTCGGATTACTTGTGTGAGAAATCCCGCACGAAGAAATCCCCCATTAAGCCCTGGCTGATGGATAATAAACTCGTGGTTGGCGTAGGAAATATCTATGCCAGTGAATCTTTGTTTGTAGCGGGAATTTCCCCTGACCGGCCTGCACATTCACTCAAACGTGATGAGGCAGAGTTGCTGGTCAGAACCATCAAAGCGGTATTGTTGCGCTCTATTGAACAAGGCGGGACGACGCTGAAGGACTTTCTCCAGTCGGATGGGAAACCGGGATATTTCGCACAGGAATTGCAGGTATATGGAAGAGCGGGCGAGCCATGCCGGGCATGCGGTATGCCCATTGAAAGTAAGAAACAGGCGCAGCGCACCACATTTTTCTGCCCGCGCTGCCAGCGTTAATACCTGATTCAGGCGCTGATTTTTTCCATCAGTGCCTGTGTGATGATTTGCGGCAGGAAAGGCGCAATATCACCACCGTGGCGGGCGACTTCTTTGACCAGAGATGAAGAAATAAATGACCATTCTTTTGACGGCATCATGAACACGCTTTCCAGCGTGGGCAGCAAATGCCGGTTCATGTTCGCCAGTTGCATCTCATATTCAAAATCAGACACCGCACGTAATCCGCGTACCAGCACGTTTGCGCCCTGAGCCCTGGCAAAATTTGCCATCAAATCGCTGAAACCAATGACATCAACGTTATCCAGATGGGATGTAACCTGAGTTGCCAGCGCCACGCGTTCATCCAGCGTGAACATCGGTTTTTTGCTTGGGCTGGCTGCAATTGCAAGAATGACATGGTCGAACATCTGCGCCGCACGGGTGACGATATCGAGATGCCCGTTGGTCATCGGGTCGAAAGTACCGGGATAAATTGCCTTAGTGCTCATAACGGCTCACTTTTGCAGTTGGTGGCTGAGCGCCCACAGGGCGGCATATTTATTGAATGTATATTGTGCATTGACGCCCGCCAGGATCAACCCCTGCTTTCCGTCCAGAAAACCGGCCCGCAGGATCCAGGTTTTGACGAATGCGCCCAGCGTATGGGAAATAATCGAGAAGAAGCTGCAACGGCGGCCTTGCTGATGGCGTTGCTCTGCCCATGCCTGCGCATAGCTGAGTTGTTTTCGCTGGAAACTGAAAAGGTCGCGACAGGTGAGGTGCAACAGGTCGCCTTGCAACGGAACGACAGTGGCATTCCCTGTGTTCAGTGATTCATGTACCCGATCGTCGTTATAGCTGAACGTTGAAGGATACAAACGGTTGACACGATCAGGATACCAGCCACTGTGACGCATGAATTTCCCGAGGAACAGGTTACTGCGTCCGAGGCTGTAAACGGTATTTTCCTGCGGGCAATTCAGCACATTTTCAATCGACTGACGCAACGGAGAGGATACACGCTCGTCGGCATCTATCATCAAAATATAGTCGCCTGTGGCATGGCTTTGCGCCAGCTGTCGCTGTTTGCCAAACCCCGGCCAGTCAGTGTTAAGGAATACTTTGGCGCCGAAGCTGCGGGCAATATCCTGTGTCGCATCGTTGCTGCCGGAATCGAGCAGAATTATTTCATCTGCCCAGGTCACTGACTCAAGGCATGCCGGCAATAAATCCCCTTCATTACGGGCAATCAGTACGACGGATAAACGTTTTTTATCAGTCATTAATGACTCCGGACAGGCAGATAAGGCTCCAGTAAATGCAGCAGGCGCTGTAAGGCTCCCTGATTTTGATGCAGAACTTCAACGGCGTGGCGACCGTAATACAAGCGATAATCTTCATCGGTCAGCAGTGTAGAAATTTCTTTCACCAGTGATGCGGTATCAGTGACTGTGATCAGACCGTCGTCCTGGGCCAGCTTGGCGCAGATATCTTTGAAATTGAAGGTATGCGGCCCCATGAGTACCGGAATGGCATGGGCTGCCGCCTCCAGCGGATTATGGCCTCCGCGATCGACCAGGCTGCCGCCGACAAAAGCCAGATCAGCAATGCCATACAGCAACATTAATTCACCCATCGTATCGCCGATCACCACCTGTGTGGCTGATGAAGGGACTTCACCTGAGCTACGCTGGATAAAAGAAAGGCCGGCTTTGCGCGTCAGCTCACAAGCAACTGGAAAACGTTCAGGATGGCGTGGAACCAAAATAAGCAGCAAGGTCGGATGTGCTTTCAGTAATTCTTTGTGCGCTTCCAGCAGCAAGGTTTCTTCCCCTTCATGCGTGCTGGTGGCGATCCACACCTGACGGCGTGACGCCCATTGACTGCGCAGTGCAATGGCTTTTGCTGCCAGTTCCGGCGTAACCGAGATGTCGAATTTCAGGCTACCCGTCACCGCAAGCTGGTTGCGTTTTAACCCTAAGGACAGAAAGCGTTCACCATCTTCCTGATTCTGCGCCGCGATCAGGGTGATGCGTTGCAAAATGGTACGAATGAATTTGCCTAGCTTCTGATATCCCTTTGCCGAGCGGTCAGAGAGGCGGGCATTGGCTATCACCAGCGGAATCTGGCGACGATGCAGTGCGCTGATAAGGTTCGGCCAAAGCTCGGTTTCCATGATGATGACAAGCTTTGGGTTCACCTCATCCAGGAAACGATTTACCGAACCCGCCAGATCATAAGGCAGATAAACGTGGTGCACCCCCTTACCAAAAGCGGACTGAACGCGCTCTGAGCCGGTCGGTGTCATGGTGGTGACGGTAATCGGCAAGGAAGGATAACGATGACGCAATGCGCGGACTAAAGGGATCGCGGCCAGCGTCTCTCCGACGGAAACGGAATGCAGCATGATGCCACCGGAGACAACCTTTCCCTTGCAGAAGCCATAACGTTCAGCCCAGCGTTTACGATAGGCCGGGGACTTGCGGCTGCGCAAAAGTAAACGGATCCAAATCAATGGCTGAATTAAATATATGATTATATTATAAAAAATATTCATCTTTTATCAGGCGTTGCATAAGGGAAAGTTAATTTCATAAAGCGAAAATAGTCCCGGCGGATAGATGGGCACATGGTATCAGATAAGTGTGATCGACTCATCATGTCAGCGCCTGCGTCCTCAGACCAGTAACGAGTGATAAAGCGTAACTAACTGCTGTGAAAGGTTTTTCGGAGTGTAAGGTAAAATCCGTTCTCTTGCCGCATTTCCCATCTCGTCATTTTCCTGACGGGAAGGAATTTTATTCACATATTCGCTTAGGCTTGCCACATCCAGTGCATCGCAAACAAAGCCCTCGCGCCCCTGCCTGATAAATTCTGCCCCCCCACAAGTTTCACTGGTGATGACGGGCAATCCGCAGGCCATGGCTTCAAGAATAACGTTCGGGAACGGGTCATATAATGTCGGCAGGATCATGCCATCGGCTGCGTGGTAATAAGGCAGAACATTGTTTTGTACCCCGACAAAGCGGATCCGGTCGGCGCAGCCTGTTTGCTGAGCCAGCGATGCGTATTTTTTCTGGTCTTTATCTTGTCCGACAATAATCAGGTAACGATCGCCGGAAGCAATTGCTTCAATGGCGGGCTTTAACCCTTTGCGTTCAAAACCAGAACCTACGTAAATCAGTGCCACGGCCTGCGCAGGAATGGCAAGCATTTCACGTGAAGCAAGCCGTTGTGCAAGGGTCGCCGGTACGAATTTTTGGGAATCAATGGCGTTATAGATCACCTCAAAACGACTTTCCTCCACCCCGTAACAGCGGATGATATCGCGTTTTACCATCTCAGAATTACAGATGATTTTTTTCAACGCCGGAGAGTGGAACATGGCTTCCTCAGCCTGCAGTACATACCGGTGATATGAACTGATTTGTGTGAGAAAACGCTGGAGAGGTGAAATAACGCGCGCCCTTTGTTCCAGCCAGACACGGTGTGCACCATCGCCCGCGCGGAAAATATCGCAACCTGGAATGCGCTCGTGGCTTTGCACAATGTCGAACTGTTCCCGTTCCCAACATTGTTGTGCTGCGGCGGCAAAACCTTTCTCACGTGAAACCCGGCCATATTTTGCCGGATTGCACAGGTGAATTTTCCATTTCGGATTGGGTTTGCCTTCCCACTGGCGGGTAATAATATTCAGATCAATATTTTGATCATCCAGTGCTTCAAGAGCGCGTGAGATAAAACGTTCCGCGCCGCCATCAGGGCGATATTTTTGTCTGACAATTGCTAAACGAATGTTTTTCTCACTGGCAGCATTAGTCATGCAGGTAACTCCTGGCGGCATCAATCACATCGCTGACAGGGATTGCATGCAGATAACGTTGTTGAGTTTTTGTATCGATAGAATCGGGTGCGGGCAGCGGCGCGTAGTCCCCGGCCCAGATAGTGGTATTGTTATTGCCCCATGGACGCCAGTGCTGCATTTTCGTCGGGCCAAATAAGGCCACGCAAGGTGTATTAAGCGCGGCAGCCATATGCATCGGCGCAGAATCCACCCCGATAAAGAGTTTTGCACCATCAATCATTGCCGCAAGCTGTGTCAGTGATAGCTGCCCGGCAACAGAGATAACCTGCGGATTGTGGGTGAGATCCTGAATTTTGCGCACCATATTCAGCTCTTTCTTATCCGGGCCGGAGGTCATTACAATCGTCAGGCCGGTTTCAGCGAGTCCATCAATCACATTGGCGAATTTGTCATCATCCCAGCATTTGAACGTCCAGCGTGACGTCGGCTGAATCACAATATATTCGCCGCTTACCTGGTTTTTCAGAAGTAATTGCTGACAGAAAGACTTGTCACTTTCTGAATAATGCATTGATGTCACCGCATTATCGGTGGAGATGCCAAGAGGGGACAAAATCGACATATTCTGTTCGACAGTATGCAGGAGGCTGTGATTTTCGGTGGTCACTAATTGTGTATGACCTGCCCGCCAGAAAGCAGAACGTCGTTTTTTATAGTCGAATCCTAAACGAACTTTCGCACCGCTGAAGCGGGAAATCAGCGCGCTACGCCACTGATCGGCCAGATTAATCACCAGGTCATAATGTCGTTCGCGTACCGCTTTGAGTAGCTGATATTCTTGCTGTAACTGATAGCGGACACCTTGTTTTTTCCATGTTCTATCAATCACATGGATATAGGAAAGGGCCGGGTGTTCACTAAGAATAGGGCGGGTTTCTTTATACAGAAGCACATCAATTTCAGCATCGGGATAATGCTCACGTAGCCTGTTTATCACCGGCGTGGTCAGCACCATATCTCCATGATGACGGAGTTTCACCAGAAGAATTCTTTGGGGTCTGAATGCTGCGTATTTGGCTTCTGAATTAGGCATTCTATTATCTGATAGTAGAATATAGTGAATTGATTTTAGGTGAAGAATCGTATGGTGTGAAGTTATTTATCCTCCTGATATAGAAAGATAAATAACTTCATTTAAGAAATAGTTAGATTCCACTTAAAGACATAATGGAATCGTCTCTTTCTGAAACAGATTAACCGAGTTTTTTACGCAGGTTATGGAGGCGATACAGCCACAATAACAGTTGCCACCATTGTTTAAGTCCGCGCGCGTTACGCAGCATTATTTTGCGTGTGCCGGAGGTGTAAATATCGTCGATCATGGCTTTCCGGGCGGCCTGATCAGGCTCACGGCGGACAGAATGGCAGACCGTCAGGGCTTCACGGGTGACCTGTCTTGGAAACTCCGCATAGATCTTTACCTGGTCTTTATATCGCTCATTTAACGCATCAAGCATTTTGGCTATTTTTAGATAATGCCTTTGATATTCAACGTTTTTCATTCCAGTTCTTTTTTGGTTACTGATTGACTGGCCGTGAATGTAATAGCGATAAAGAACCTTTTGGGTATATTTCACGCGGCGTGCGTTGAACATTAATTCGGTTGTCCAGGGAATATCCTGATGATGCAGGCCCGGTTCAAAATACAGATTATGCTTTTTAATGAGCTGGAGACGGTAGACTCCAAGCCATACAACGTGCAAATAACGGTTTGTTGCCAGCGCCATTTTAAGCCAGTCCGGGCCATCCAGAACGGCTGTCGACGTTAAACGATCGGTGGGGATGATGGGTTTAACTTTTTCTGAGCTGACAAAATAACGTTCACCATTGCATTGTGCGACATCCAGATCATCTTGTTCACACAGCTCAATCAGCGTTTTATACATGTCCGGATAGAGTATGTCATCGGCATCCGGAAAAGTGACATACTGACCTTTGGCGACATCCAGGCCGGCATTGCGCGCACGTGAAACACCGCCGTTAGCCTGATGAATGACGCGAATATGCGGGTATTTGCTGGCGTATTCTTGCGCAACGCGCTCGGAACCATCTGTCGAGCCATCATTAACGATGATGACTTCGAGGTTTTCCAGCGTCTGGGCGACGAGCGAATCCATAAAGTTTCGGAACATCTCCCCGCCGTTATACAGGGGAATAATCGCGCTGAGCTTAATGTTGTCCGATGTCGTTGTTAAAGGCATATCACAGATTTTCCACTGATAAAGATGGCAAACAACCGGGCCGGTGCGAGCTCACAGCCCGGAAAAATCATTGTTTTTCTAAAGAGGGCCGCGTCCTCATTCTCAGCATCAACAGATAGGCGAAGACCAGCACAATAAAATACGGTGATTCGCGATTATAAAACTGGGTATCGCCCTGACTGAAGTAAATTACCGGAACCGACAACAATAAAAATTCGTAACCTTTGGGTATCAGTCTGAAGGGATAGAGCAATAATACAGCGAAGAAAAGTACCATAATCAATGCGCCGAAAATTCCCTGTAATGACAAGGTATCGATAATGTCATTATGCAGATGGAACTGCAGATTACGTAACGCTTCCGGATTGCCGCCTTCATGCTGATCGATGAACGTTGTCGCCAGTGCATTGCGGCTGTCAGCAGACTGACCAAACGGGTGTTGTTCGAAAACATTCAATCCGGCGCGCCACATTGAGAAACGCGCGCCGACTGAAGTATTGCGGTTGCCTTCATGATATGAGGCGACCTCGTTCTGAAGGTTGTCGAGGCGGGTGAGTACCTTATTGTAATAAGGATGGCCTGAGAGAACGGCGGCAATAATCAAAGCGGTGATGCCAAAACCGTATATCATTTTAGAAGTATGGGAACTTTTGACAAAGTCGTAAATGATGCTGCCTGCACTAATGAGCGTAAAAAGTAGCATTGCTGAACGAGTTTCGGTGGCCGCAAGTACAGCAAATGTCATGGTCATTACAATCAGGCAAATGAATCGGTAATGTTTTAAAGCATGATATTTCAGGCTGTACATGACCAGTAAGGAAAAAATCGTGAATGTATAGGCACCGGATGTCGGGGCATCAGAGTTTATTTGAATACGGTCGCCTGTTTTTAAATAATAAGCGATGCGCGTTGCTGATATGATTAAAAACAGAAGCGTCATAATGGAAATACCCGTGCGTACTGTCAGTGTGGGGATTTTCCATTTATGAATATTATGCTCAATGGCATAAAGGATGAATGATGCCAGTATGAGTCGTTTGCCACTGATTTGGTAATGGTATGCAATAAGCGGATACTGATGGTTGACGGTCAGCATAACCCAAAGTAACTTGCTGATACCCAGGAGCAGAATTGTGCAGGCTACAGGATAGAAGTGAATTTTCTTTTCAACCCGTAAACTAATATAGATAAAGTATATGACTGAAATATAAGTAACGATATAAAAGAAATTACGGGTAATTTCACCGGAATACATAAAGAAAGAAATAGAGATAGTAATAAATAAAAAAAATACTGATGCCAGTTTATCGTCCAGAGACGATTTCTTTATATTATCAATTAGCACGTTGATCATAAAGGACTTTTCCTGAAAATCTTCTTGTTCATATACTTGGACATCCAGCACAAACTGGTCAGGTAGCGACCCTTATACCAGAGCGCTTGCGCATAACGTTTCATTTCTTTGTAGGAAACAGGCACATCATGTGGAACTGCTTGCCATGGAGATTGAGCATAATAGTGATCATAAATATCAGCCAGTTCTCCCATTCCCCAAAGATGCCAGGGTTTACATTTACCTGTGTAATGAATCAGGATGGTATCTTTAGGAATATCAACTTTGTTCCCTACTTTATTTAAAATAATATCACACACGAAATTGTACTTTTTGGGAAGTAGTAAAACTTCATGTTCAAGGACAATATTAAGTGCATCCTGATCAGGGAATTTAAATTCATTTCCCTGACAGGAAAGCGCCTGGATGATCCGCTCAGTGGTATTTTTT
This sequence comes from Rahnella perminowiae, assembly GCF_019049695.1. Lineage (NCBI taxonomy): Bacteria > Pseudomonadati > Pseudomonadota > Gammaproteobacteria > Enterobacterales > Yersiniaceae > Rahnella > Rahnella perminowiae. The sequence continues at coordinate 65,881 of NZ_JAFMOT010000172.1, read as the reverse complement.
TCGATCCACTGAGGGATGTTGATGTATAAAAATCCTGAGTTAAAGTAGTTACCCTTTGTCAGGCTTAACTGTGAACAAAGTTTATTTCTGGCCCGCCGCGTATCATTGACAGCCGCCAGTGTACAGGCGCTGATATCCATCTCGTTCAGCTCCTTATAACTGCCTAAACATAATGTGTCCGCGTCAAGATAGAGTAATTTTGAGGTGACATCAGAAAGGATATAAGGAGTAAACAAACGGTAATAAATAGCCTGCGGATAGCGGCCCATCAGCGGCAAATCCGTGAACGCAGACTCTTTGAATACGTAACAGGTTATGGCCAGCGGTTGGTTTACTGCCAGCTCGAGCAGCCGGTCTTTTGATTTGTCATCGAGCGCACTGCCAAATATATGAATATGAAAAGCTAAGTCAGGATTGTTTTTCAGAACAGAAAAGACAGTGATCCCCATACCACGGGCATACGCATTATTTATTCCGAATGCGATATGAACCACAGGGAAGGCTGAATCCTCTAAATGGTTTACGAGCTCTTCTTTATGCTCGAGATAGCTCAGGTATTCATGGTCAGACATAGTTTTGTACCTGACTTGTTTTGCTTATAACAAATGAACGTATTTTCTCCAGTTGTGCATCACTGAGGGAAAAGAGTTCTTCAGCGCTGTGCCTGAATTGATAAGGTGCTGAGAAAATGAACGATTCAGGCGCGAGTTGCTTATTTTCTGGTGTCAGGATGAGCGGCGCATAGGTCGGATGTTGTTCGGCTAAGTCACAAGGCCCCGCTAAACAGACCACCGGTATCTTCATGGCATCAGCGATATATACATTGCCGGAGTCTGAGGCGATATACATATCCATCTGAGAAATGGCATGAGGGACTTCATGCAATTTTAGCTTACCGATCAGGCTAGTGATATTTTCGCGGTGACTGAGTTTCCCCAGCAACTGGTCAAGGTATTTCTGCTCATTCTCCGGGCCAAAAATATAAAACTGACAAGGAATATCCTTCAGGGCGTTAAGGATTTTAATCCATACTGCCGTTGGAATTGTTTTCGCTTTATTGCCTGCCGAAATGCTGATACCTATTTTGATCTGCTTGTTTTCAGCCAGCTCCGGCAAGATTTTTTCAGGCACCCACAAAGGAAGGGTGGCATGTTTAGTATAACTGTCTGCGCTGAGGCTGGGATCTGCCAGCTTCAGGTAACTTTCCAGCGTGAAATCAGTTTTCTGGTGTAAACGAACAACGTCTGCCGTCTGATAAAAAATCCCGTGATACCACTTGCGGGTATAAGCAATCAGAAAGGCTTTATGCCTGGCGTTACAGAAGGCGGCATAGAAAGCATTAACGCTGTTAGGTTGCAGCAGATAAACATTGTCGTAGCGGTTAAGCAGGTGAAAGGCGAGACCAATTTTACTGACTAAAGATTTTTTATAATCTTCAATGAGATAAATAGAATCAATCGTCGCATCATGTGAAGCCAAAGGCATAACCGTTTTACTGAGCAAAACATCTGATTTTTTTAAGTGTTTTAGTAAAGGCGTAATATTGACGAAGTCACCAATTTTGGCGGTTTGTATGACCAGATTTCGTCCTTTTCCCTGATGAAAAGGCTTCATCAGCATTTTGAACGGCCACAGCAAAATGAAAATAATCACGTAGCTCATGGTCAGTTCATTTCCTCTTTCGCCGCCAGCAGGTCACTCAGACGTTCAAAGACGCTTTTTGCAGATAAGTTTTTCAATGCGTTGTCATCGGCTTTGAGGATAAACTGATTCTTTCCATACCCGCCAATCAAGCCGGGATCGGTCGGTCCGTAAAGTGTGATATTGGGACGATCCAGCGCGGCGGTCAGATGGCTCAGCCCGGTATCAACAGAAATGACCGCTTTCGCCCCCGCTAAAACCTCAGCAACTTTTTCCAGGCTCAGTTTAGGCAGCACCTCGACATAAGGAAAACCTTCCGCCAGGCGCAATGCGCGTTGATATTCATGGTCTGCCCCCCATGGAAGTTTGATGCAAATATTTTGCCCGTCGAACATGCTGATCAGCGCACGCCAGTGCTCTTCCGGCCAGTGCTTATCTGCGCGGGTGGTGGCATGAAGAAACACCAGATACGGCTGCGTATCAGCAGGAAGATGGGAGAGGAAACGTGCCGCAATAGCGTAATCCCCCTGGCCTGATGGCTTTTCATAACCCAGGCTTTTCGCAAATAACTCCCGGGTACGCTCTACCGCATGCTGCTTTTTATCGATTTCATGGCGTTGATTGTAGAACCAGCTGGCGAATGGCTCGCGGGCACTTTTACAATCTTGCCCGTGTTTTTCGCCTTTGGCGACGCGGGTGATCAGTGCTGCACTTTTCATCAGACCCTGAGCATCGATGATGACATCATAGGTTTGAGACTGAACTTCGCGTTTGAAATCGCAGCGTTGATGCCGGGTTTCAGAACCGAACCAGTTTTTACGCCAGCGGCGGATGGCGACAGGTATCACGCGATCAACGGCAGGATGCCAGCCGGGGATCTGGGTAAAGCCTTCTTCCACAACCCAGTCAAAGCGGATCCCAGGAATGGCCTGCATCGCATCCGTTAACGCCGGAAGAGTATGCAGAACGTCGCCCATGGACGAGGTTTTGACGATGAGAACCCGCATTAAAGCTCCTTCCTTGCGTTCAGCAACTGGGTGAGTTCCTGGTAAACCTGCCCGGGTTGAATATCAATTAAACTTTGGTGATAGCCTTCTTCCGCATCGCCTTTACGGACTTTATGATAGCCGGTGATAAGGCGTATAACTTTTGCCTGATGACTGAGTGGTGGCGTAAAGTCCGGGCTGCTGGGCCCGTAAAGTGCCACCAGCGGTTTATCCAGAGCAGCGGCAACATGCATAAGACCTGAATCATTACTGACCACCGCATGACAGGCGGCAATCATCACGACCGCCTGATCCAGGGAGGTTTTCCCCGCCAGATTGAGGCAGAAAGGCTGTGCGTTTTCTGTCAGCGCCAGGCGGATTTGTTCACCTGCAGCGTTATCTTTTGCGGAACCAAACAGCACCACCTGATAGCCTTCGCTGATCAGCTTTTCAGCCAGCACCGCGTAGTGATAATGAGGCCAGCGTTTTGCCGGGCCAAATTCCGCGCCAGGGCAGAAACCTATCAGCGGGCGGGTATTATCCACAGAGAAGGCGGTTTTAACCGCAGTGACTTCCGCGTTGCTGACCGCTAATTTCGGCCACAGAACAGGTTGCGGAAGATCAGCGGCAGTTTTGATTTGCCGGGCATCATAGCCCAGTGCGGCATAACGCTGAACCATCAGTGGGAATGCGGGTTTATCCAGTACCCGCAAATCATTGAGCAGGCCATAACGCATTTCGCCACGCCAGCCGGTGCGCTGAGGAATACGGGCAAAGAAAGGTATCAGCGCCGATTTAAACGAGTTAGGCAGAACGTATGCGCGCTGATATTTCTCATTGCGCAGTGAAATACCCAGACGACGACGCTCGCCCAATTCCAGCGCTCCATGGCCCAGCGGCATTGCCAGCGCCTGATGCACTTCCGGCATGCGATCAAGTAAAGGACGGCACCATGCAGGTGCCATCACGTCAATCTGAGCATCGGGGTGCGCAGCTTTCAGGGTGCGATAAAGACTTTGTGACATCATCATGTCACCGACCCATGACGGCCCAATTACCAGTATTTTCATACCGTTAATCCATTCCTCAAGGTGCAGGGCTTAAACTGTGCGGTTAAGCCAGCTCATGTATTCCGTCACACCTTCAGCCACTGTTTTGAAGGGCTTGTCATAACCGGCGTTACGCAGAGCAGTCATATCGGCCTGCGTGAAAGACTGGTAGCGGCCCTTGAGTTTTTCCGGGAAAGGAATGTATTCGATATCGCCAGAATTGTGGTACGCCACAACGGCGTCTGCTACAGCCTGGAAGGATTCCGAACGGCCGGTACCGCAGTTGAAAATGCCTGAAACCCCGTTTTGCCAGAACCACAGGTTCACGGCTGCCACATCACCTACATAGATGAAATCGCGCTTGAAGCCTTCGCTGCCAGAGAACAGTTTTGGGTTTTCCCCGGCTTTGATCTGATTATTCAGATGGAATGCTACGCTCGCCATGCTGCCTTTATGGCCTTCACGCGGTCCGTAAACGTTGAAATAGCGGAAACCACAGATTTGAGATTCAGCGTGCGGCAGAATTTCGCGTACATACTGGTCAAACAGGAACTTAGAGTAACCGTAGACGTTCAGCGGCTGCTCATATTGGCGATCTTCTACAAAGCTGGTGCTCTGACTACCATAGGTTGCTGCGGAAGAGGCATACAGGAAGGGAATACTGCGATCCAGACAATAATGCAGAACATCTTTGGAGTACTGATAGTTGTTATCCATCATGTATTTGCCGTCCCACTCGGTCGTGGAAGAGCACGCGCCTTCATGGAAAATGGCGTCGATATCACCCAGATCGTCGCCGGCGACGATGCTGGCGATGAAATCTTCTTTGTCGCAATAATCCGCAATATCCAGATCAACCAGATTGACGAACTTGGTGCCGTCTTTCAGATTATCCACCACCAGAATATCGCGGTATCCCATATCATTGAGCGATTTAATAATATTGCTGCCGATAAAACCAGCGCCGCCAGTGACGATTATCATGGGATTCACCTTTAATCATTTGAAGAACTGCGCACCATGCACAGCCTGTATAATGGGTAATATCATAACACTTCATTATGAAGCTCACATTGGGAAGGTGTCCTATAACAGGGATTCTTATGTTTCAGGGCGTAAGGCGTGAACTATGCTGCAAAACAAAGATATTGTGAGCACTTTCATCGTTATTTCATATGCAGATTAGTAAGGTATTCCGTGAATGAGTCATTTCAGGAGAATACTGTATGTCTGTTTCGTTTTATCGGCAGCTGGAAGATCAGCTGGATCAGGCTCGGGTTGAAGGGCTGTTTAAAGAAGAACGCATTCTCACCACGCCCCAGCAGGCAGAAGTCGCCGTTGCTGGCGGCCATCCGGTCATCAATTTTTGCGCTAACAACTACCTTGGCCTGGCCAATCATCCTGCATTAATCGACGCGGCAAAAGCTGGTCTCGACAGCCACGGTTTCGGCATGGCTTCGGTCCGCTTTATCTGTGGTACACAAGATACGCACAAAGAGCTCGAACACCGTCTGGCTGATTTTCTCGGTATGGATGATGCCATCCTCTATTCCTCCTGTTTTGATGCCAACGGCGGGTTATTCGAAACATTACTGGGTGAAGAAGACGCCATCATTTCGGATGCGCTGAATCACGCCTCAATAATCGACGGCGTCCGGTTATGCAAAGCCAGGCGTTACCGGTATGCCAACAACAATATGGCTGAACTGGAAACCCGTTTGCAGCAGGCAAAAGACGACGGTGCCCGCCATATTCTGGTGGCAACCGACGGTGTATTTTCGATGGATGGTGTGATTGCTAATCTGAAAGGCGTGTGCGACCTTGCTGAACGATTTGACGCGCTGGTAATGGTCGATGATTCTCATGCGGTTGGTTTTGTCGGAGCCGAAGGGCGGGGAACGCACGAATATTGTGATGTGATGGGGCGTGTGGATATCATCACCGGCACGCTCGGCAAAGCGCTGGGCGGTGCTTCCGGCGGCTATACCGCAGCGCGTCAGGAAGTGATCGACTGGCTGCGCCAGCGTTCGCGGCCTTACCTCTTTTCTAATTCTCTGGCACCGTCGATTGTCTCCGCCTCGCTTAAAGTGCTTTCCATGCTCGAAGAAGGCAACGACCTTCGTGAACGTTTGCTCAGCAACGCCAGACTGTTCCGTGAAAAAATGACCGCCGCTGGTTTCACGCTGGCGGGTGCCGATCACGCGATTATCCCGGTGATGCTGGGCGAGGCCCGTCTGGCTCAGGAATTTGCATCGCTTTTGCAGCAGGAGGGGATTTACGTCACCGGTTTCTTTTATCCGGTGGTGCCTCAGGGACAGGCGCGCATTCGTACTCAAATGTCAGCGGCGCACAGCACGGAACAGATCGAAAAGGCCGTTGAAGCCTTCACCCGTATTGGCAAAAAACTTGGCGTGATCGCCTGAGGAATGTCGATGAAAGCCTTAGCAAAACTCAAACGAGAAGAAGGCATCTGGATGACGGATGCGCCGGTACCTGAATTAGGGCACAACGATTTGCTGATCAAAATCCGTAAAACGGCCATATGTGGCACTGATGTGCATATCTACAACTGGGATGAGTGGTCACAAAAAACGATTCCCGTGCCGATGGTTGTCGGACACGAATATGTCGGCGAAGTGGTGGGTATCGGCCAGGAAGTTAAAGGTTTCAGTATCGGCGACCGGGTGTCGGGTGAGGGGCATATTACCTGCGGACATTGCCGTAATTGTCGCGGAGGACGCACACATTTGTGCCGCAATGCACAGGGCGTCGGGGTAAACCGTCCGGGTGCTTTTGCGGAATATCTGGTATTGCCTGCTTTTAATGCGTTTAAAATTCCGGACAATATTTCCGATGATCTGGCTGCGATTTTTGATCCCTTCGGGAATGCTGTGCATACCGCATTGTCGTTTGATCTGGTCGGTGAAGATGTGCTGATCAGCGGTGCCGGCCCGATTGGCATCATGGCCGCTGCGATTTGTAAACACGTTGGTGCCCGCCATGTTGTCATTACAGATATGAACGAATACCGTCTGGAACTGGCGCGTAAAATGGGCGTAACGCGGGCAGTGAACGTCAGTCAGCAAAGCTTGCAGAATGTGATGGATGAACTGGGTATGACGGAAGGGTTTGACGTCGGACTGGAGATGTCAGGTGCACCGTCCGCATTTCGCAGCATGCTCAACGCCATGAATCACGGAGGCCGGATTGCGATGCTGGGCATTCCCTCCACTGAGATGGCGATCGACTGGAATCAGGTGATTTTCAAAGGGCTGTTTATTAAAGGCATTTACGGAAGGGAAATGTTCGAAACCTGGTACAAAATGGCCGCCCTGATTCAGTCAGGATTAGATCTTACCCCTCTCATTACGCACCATTTTCCTATTGATGAATTCCAGAAAGGGTTTGATGCAATGCGCTCCGGGCATTCAGGCAAAGTGATACTCAACTGGTAATCCGGTACGCCGGGAACGAAAAAAGCCCGCTGAAATAGCGGGCTTTTTGCTGAAAATGGCGCAGTTGTTACGCCGCAGGATCGGCCGTTTTTTTCTCGGCATCCGTCAGATAACGTACTTTACGGGTGTAATCCTGCCCTTTGAATAACAGTTCATTATCCGGTGAAGCCAGATACTTTTGCCATTCTGTCAGCGGGAAGCCGCCATGAGCGCCAATCACTTCTTTCGGGATAACCGATGGCGTACCGCCAATTTTTTTCGATACCGGCCAGTTCATCCAGTCGCCCAGATTGACGCTTTTGATATCCAGTGTATCCAGCATGGCGGCCAGAGGTAGCTGATCAGTCGGTGGCTGATTGTCTGGCAGAAGGTTCCAGGTATCTCTGAAAAACATAATCCACAGCGGGCACAAACGCTCCCAGGTTTTACGGGTGGCGGCTAAGAAAGCGCCGTTGACATGATCAACAATATAAGGGCGCACGCTGTTTTTGTAATACGCCGGGATTATCTCAGGATCACAACCGTCCAGTTTGGCAATCATCTTTCCCTGGCGGAAACTTGAGTAAATGTGATTTTCATGTAACTGAATTTCAGGCATTTTGAGTAAATTCAGATCGGAATCGATCATCAAAATACCGTCAGTTTTGGCCTGCAAAGGTGCCATCAGTTTGATCAGGCGGCTGAGATAAATTTGTTTATAACGATAATCACCGGATTTGGTCTCAGGGTTAAGCGTGACGATGCGGACTTTCTCAGGCAACGGGCGGAAATGGCTGGCATCCTGATCGGTAACAATCACGATTTCCTGTAATGCGGTCGCGAATTTATCGGCAAATTCTGCACACAGACACGCCTCTTCAATATAGTCGGCCCCTGCAGAAGGGATCACTACTGACGTAACACTGTTTTTGGGTTTGTCTGGCGTGACGGTATCGGTATACGGCAAATTATGGCGCGAAAGTATGTGACGATATTTTGGATTTAGAAATTTGAACATATTCAGCCTTGTTTCTTTTTCACACTGCTTAAAACGGTTTCAACGCCTGAGACATATTTTTCAATTGCAAATTTTTCGCGAACAATCAGGTTTGCCTGCTCTGCGATTTCATTTCTCAGATGGGCATTGAGATACAGTGTTTTCATATGGTTAAAGAGCATTTCAATATCGCCATACTCAAATAACATGCCGGTTTCTGCATTTTTAATCAGTTCGGCCGTTCCGGTGACATTCGATCCAATCACAGGTGTTTTTAGCAGCATCGATTCCAACACGACCCGTGGCAGGCCCTCACTTTTTGAACCCAAAATAAAGGTATCAAACGCGGACAGGTATTCCAGCGCATTGCTCTGAAAGCCTGTGAATATGACTTTATCCATCATATTCAGAGCCGAAGCTTGCTGAATGAGACGGCGTAAGTTCGGGCCTTCACCCACAAACACCATTTTCCATTTAGCTTCCGGAAATGCGCGGTTAAATTTGTCCAGCGCCAGTAACGTGAAGTGATGGGCTTTGCGGTTAATCAGAGAACCGATACTGCCAAAGATGAACGTATCGTTGTCTGCCGCTAATTCTTCCCGGATTTTATTGCCGTCAGGCAATGGCTGATGAATATCAATGCCATTAAAAACGGTAAAACATAACTCCTTGCGTACACCGCGTTTGAGCAGTTGTTCCTGCACACCCTGAGAAACAGAGATAATGCTGTGGCAGAACTGGTTAACGATACGCACAATTTCCCGGCTGAGCACCGGCTCAATACGACAATGTTGTACGATTTCTGTGGGTAAACCGGCAGTAGAATAATAGCCTTCAACATTCGAGCTGGGCTGATTATTCATATACAGAATGTCAAACTGACCGAGTTCAAGCAGGGAGTGAATTTTGCGGATGTTGGGGTTAATACGCCAGATTTTGTCGATGGAATAAATGGCTTTCTGACGCAAGTTACTGTTAAAGAAAAACAGCGTTCTTAATACTTCTTTGACGATTTTTGCCCAGGCAGGTTGTTTAACCTGCGGAATAAAGAATACCGGAACATTCAGTGAGTTTAAAATCTGGCCGATAGTTTCGCCGTTATCCCGGGCATAATCGTTATAAAAGCAACAGCTGATTTCAAATTTTTCACGATCGATTCTTTTCAGCAGTTCTAACATACTGTTAGTACCGCCTCCCCATTCCTTGCCACTATCCAGTAGCAGAATTTTAGATCGATCTTGTCCCATCGGTTAGCGCCCTTGCTCAGTCCGGTCAAAAAAATATACAGCGCCTATTATATGAGGCAAAACCCAGAAGCTCTACTTTTTAGTTTGGCTCGTAAACTTATGTATATCAATAAGTTAGTTAATGGTAGCGGAGGTATGCTTACCATCAATATAATCAGGAAATCGTCAATGTGTGCGATTTCTAGTTTTGCGTAAAAGTTGTCATCACAGAATACTGCCGTTCCACAAACTCCAAGGCAGGTAAAGATTTCAGGCTTTCTCCCAGAACTTTAAACATGCTGTCCGCATAAATCTGCGGGATGGGTTGCCTGAGGCGACAGACACTGATGCCTTTACGCGATGATTTTACTGGCCCGATCGTGGCTTTGCGGGTTGCTGCGCTGCGCTGGGGTTCGTTCAGCAGATCGCTTGGCCTGACCAGAACGATATCGGCAGGTAAGTTTGGCAACATTTGCTGCAGCACTTTCACCGTAGTGGGATGTGGGTGCCCGATCGCGATGGCATAGCCATTCTTGCGTGCGAGTTGAATTGCACGTTCAAATTGACGGCGGATTTCCGCTTCATTCTGCACATCATCTAAAAAGACATTGCGTTTAATCACTTTCACCCGGGTACCCTGAGCCGCCTTGACTGACTGGGTGTTGCCGATGGTCATACTATCGAGGAAAAACAGGTTGTGAGCATTCATTGCCTGCATGACATTTTCCATGCCGGTCAGGCTGGAGGTCATAGCGCTACCCATATGGTTATTGATACCAATCGCGTAGGGAATATTGCTGATCGCCTGATCGACAATGCGTTTCACTTCTGCGGCACTCATGGAAGGTGTGAGCGTATCTTTTTCCAGAGGTTGCTTGCTGAGCGGTGCCATCGGCAGGTGGATCAGAATCTCACGTCCCTGCTGGTGCGCTTTGTTCATCATCATCTGCGAATCGGGTGCATTGGGGAAAATCGCGACGGATACCGCTTTTGGCATCTGAAGTACCTGGTTTTCCTCATGCTGGCGATAACCGAAGTCATCGATCAGGATGGATAATTTCGCTGCCTGAACCTGACAGGCAAAGAACGCAGTACCGCAAACGGCAGCTAAAACGGACTTGTTATATCGCAATGCTATCTTCCCAACCACGGCTGTGGATTAACTGCCTGGCCCTGACGACGAATTTCAAAATACAGCGATGGCTGGCCCTGTCCGCCGCTGTTCCCAACTTTAGCAATGGCCTGACCGGTTCTGACCTGGTCGCCTACGCTGACCAGCGCATCCTGATTGTAGCCGTACAGGCTCATATCGCCTTTACCGTGATCGATAACCACAACCAGCCCGTATCCCTGTAACCAGTCCGCCAGAATGACCCGTCCGTCAGCAATCGCACGGACATCACTGCCTTCCCTTGCTGAGATCACCATCCCTTTCCAGCGTAGTTCACCCTGAAGCTGTTCGCCGAAGCGATGTATCAACGAACCATTAACAGGCCAGATATTTTGACCTGATGGTCTGCCCAGACCGCCGGTACGGGCCATCAGGGATTGCTCGCTTTGGGTTGGTTTGTAGGTGGAGCCGGATTTCTTCGCCTGTTGCTCTTTCGCTCTGACTGCCGCAGCTTCACGCGCTTCTTTTTCTGCGCGTGCTTTGGCGGCACGTTCAGCGGCTGCAATTTTGTTTTGCAGGCTGGATTCGTTGGCGCGCAGTTCAGTCAGGCTCTGCTCATCTTTTTGCAATGAGGATTCGAGCGCGGTCAGTGTTTGTTTGCGTGCGGCGCGTGCCTGTTCGAGTTTCTGCTGCTGGGTTTGCTGTTCATCCAACAGGCTTTTTTGCCGGGCTTGTTTAGATTGCAAAGACACACGCTGTGCCGCCAGCGTAGTGCGGGTCTGTTTCAGATCTTCGATGGTTTTCTGTCGTGCTTCATTCAGATAACCAAAATAAGCCAGGATCCTCTCGCTGCGTTCGCTCTCTTCGCTGCTCAGCAGTAATTGCAGGCCCTTATGCTGCCCGATGCGGAAGGCGGCATCGAGCTGCTTTGCCAGAATAGTTTCCTGCGTCTTTTGTTGTTTTTGCAATTTATCGATGGACGCATTCAGCCCGGAAATGTCTTTTCCCAAAGTGGCGAGGGTTGACTGTGTACTGCGCAACTGACTGCTGGCTGAAGCGATGGTTTTTTCCTGCGCCTGCAGTTGCTGCAGTAAAGTGCCGCGTTGCTGTTTCTGCTGTTTTACGCTTTTTTCTTTTTCCGCAATGTTTTGCTGAATGGTTTTGAGCTGATCTTTATTGTCGTCAGCATGCACGCTCACAGAGAGAGACAGCAGAGATACGCACAGTAATAAGGCTGGAGATGGGAAGGCAGATACGGCCTTGTCCTGAGCGGAAAGGCGGGTTCTCATCAGGCTGAAATGAATGAATTTGCTCAAACTTTTTTCCGCTTGTCGACCGTGGATGATAGACAATATGGCTGTCCCTTATCGTATCGTAACACTAATCAACCGGCTGATGCACAAACAAAAAAGGCGTACCAACGGAGGTCAGTACACCTTTTTTAACACGCTTTAACAGCAATTAGCGGGCGATAAACAGCGGTTTGCCGGTCATTTCCGTCGGAATTTCCATGCCCATCAGTGAAAGCATGGTTGGCGCGATATCAGATAATTTACCGCCTTCAACAGCCTGTGCATTTCCACCGATATAGATGAGCGGTACCGGCAGGCTGGTATGTGCGGTATGCGCCTGGCCGGTGGCAGGATCACGCATCTGTTCCGCATTGCCGTGGTCGGCTGTAATCAGCAACTGACCACCGGCGGCTTTCACTGCGTCCACGACCTGAGCAACACATTTATCGAGCGCTTCAACGGCACTGACAGCCGCATCGTAAACACCGGTATGGCCGACCATGTCGCCATTTGGATAGTTACAAATGATGGCGTCATATTTACCGCTGCTGATTGCGCCGAGCAATTTTTCCGTCAGTTCAGCAGAGCTCATTTCCGGTTGCAGGTCATAAGTCGCCACATTGGGTGATTTCACCAGGATACGATCTTCGCCTTCAAATGAGTCTTCCATGCCACCGTTAAAGAAGAAGGTGACATGGGCATATTTTTCGGTTTCAGAGATACGCAACTGCGTTTTCCCGTGCGCCATCAACCATTCGCCCAGCGTATTTTTCAGGGATGCCGGTGGATAGGCACAGGCTGCATTGATGTCTGCAGCATATTCGGTCAGCATGATAAAATCGCCGAAATTAATCACTTTTTCGCGGGTAAAGCCCTCAAAATCCGGGCTAATGAAAGCACGGGTGATTTCACGTGCACGGTCTGCACGGAAGTTCATAAAGACCAGCGCATCGCCATCATTGATTGCGGCAGTTTCTTCGCCAGCGGCTTGCAACACAGTCGGTTTGACGAACTCATCATTTTCGTCGCGGGCATAAGCGGCTTGCAGACCTGCAAGGGCGTTATCGGCAGTGAATGCGCCTTTTGCCTGTGACATTAAGTCATAGGCCTGTTGCACACGATCCCAGCGGTTGTCGCGATCCATGGCGTAATAACGCCCCACGATTGACGCGATACGGCCTGTACCTATCTGTGCAAATTTTTCTGAGAAGCGTTTCAGGGCTGCTTCAGCACTGCGCGGTGGGGTATCGCGGCCATCCAGGAAGGCATGCAGATAAATGGCTTTCGCACCACGGCGTTGCGCCAGCTCAATCATCGCCATAATGTGATCTTCGTGACTGTGAACGCCACCCGCAGACAGCAGACCCATAATATGAACCGATTTGCCGGCGGCGATTGCACGATCAACAGCGCCAGTCAGTACGCTATTATTAAAGAAATCACCTTCTTTAATTTCTTTGTCCAGACGGGTGAGATCCTGATACACGATGCGACCGGCACCTAAATTGACATGGCCGACTTCGGAGTTACCCATCTGCCCGTCGGGTAAACCGACGTCCAGCCCGGATGCGGCGATGAGGGTGTGCGGATGAGTGGCCCACAAATTATCCATGACGGGGGTTTTGGCGTTCAGAATTGCATTATCTTGTTGTTCTTCACGATGCCCGTAGCCATCAAGAATCACCAGAACCATCGGTTTTTTGTTGCTCGACATGTCAATTGACCTCAGTTTGAAAGATGAAATGCTCATTAGGCTCGCCAGCTGAAACAGTCTGAACAGGCGCGGCTAAGGGCATTTAAGGCGGCTGATTTTACCTCAGCGCGGTAAGTGAATAGCCGGAGGAGATCAAAGATGAGGTGAGGTGAGGGTTAACTTTCGCTATAAAGGCGTGTTAATTTTCCGAGACGTGCCGCAGATTGTGGCAATCGCCGCGCTTACTGGCTGTATTTGCTCCGACGCGCAGGTATACTCTGAAGCCTTGAATTTTCCCCCAACTGACGGGAGTTGCTACACCCCATGCAAGATATTATGCCATTCATCAGTGCGCATCCGGTTCTCAGCCTGGCGTGGGTTGCGTTACTGATTGCAGTAATTGTAACCACTTTTAAAACACGTTTTTCTAAAGTAAAAGAGATCACCCGTGGCGAAGCAACCCGCCTGATTAACAAAGAAGACGCCATTGTTGTCGATGTCCGCGCGCGTGAAGAATTCCGCAAAGGCCACATCGCTGAATCACAAAATGTGTTGTCTGCCGACATCAAGAACAACAACCTGGGTGAACTGACCAAACATAAAGCACAACCTGTTATCGTGGTTTGTGCCACAGGCCAGACTTCCCGCACTGCGGCTGAAGGCCTTATTGCTGCGGGTTTTGAACGCGTCTTTACACTCAAAGAAGGTATCAGCGGCTGGAGCAGTGAAAATCTGCCATTAGTGCGCGGTAAATAAGACATTAAGCAAACTGCTACGGCAATAAATTTTACGACTCTGAGGTGGAACCCATGGCCAAAATTGAAATCTACACCAAGGCAACCTGCCCTTACTGCCATCGTGCGAAGGCTCTCCTTAATAGCAAAGGGGCTTCATTCGATGAAATCGCTATCGACGGCGACGCGGATCAACGTGAAAAAATGATCGCCCGTAGCGGTCGTTCAACCGTTCCTCAGATTTTTATCGATGGGCAACACGTAGGCGGTTGTGATGATTTACATGCACTTGATGCACGCGGTGGCCTTGACCCAATGCTGGGTTAATAAAGGCGGCGCCTGTTTTCCATTAAGTGTTTAAAAGGACTATTAACCCGAGGGTACTACTCACATGTCAGAACAAAATAACACCGAGATGGCTTTCCAGATCCAACGTATCTACACCAAAGACATCTCTTTTGAAGCGCCAAATGCGCCTCAGGTTTTCCAGCAAGACTGGCAGCCAGAAGTTAAACTGGATCTTGATACTGCTTCCAGCCAGCTGGCTGACGGCGTATATGAAGTCGTCTTGCGTGTGACCGTAACGTCTTCCCTGGGCGACGAAACTGCGTTCCTGTGCGAAGTTCAGCAAGGTGGTATCTTCACTATCTCCGGTATTGATGGCAACCAGATGGCACATTGCCTGGGGGCATATTGCCCGAACATTCTGTTCCCGTATGCCCGTGAGTGCATCACCAGCCTGGTTTCCCGCGGTACCTTCCCGCAACTGAATCTGGCACCTGTTAACTTTGACGCTCTGTTCATGAACTATCTGCAACAGCAAGCTGAAGGCGAAGGTGCTGAACCGCATCAGGATGCCTGATGAAAACCGTCAATGCGTCAATGACAGTGATCGGTGCCGGCTCGTACGGCACCGCTTTAGCGATTACTCTTGCCAGAAATGGTCATCCCGTTGTGCTGTGGGGACATAATCCCGACCACATCAATGCGTTACAGCGCGCCCGTTGTAATCAGGAATTCCTTCCTGATGTTCATTTCCCCGATAATCTGTTGCTCGAAACCAATCTTTCTATCGCGTTAGCTGCCAGTCGTAATGTACTGGTTGTGGTGCCAAGCCACGTATTTGGTGACGTATTACGCCAGCTGAAACCGCATCTGCGCCCTGATGCGCGCGTGGTGTGGGCGACGAAAGGTCTGGAAGCCGAAACCGGACGTTTGTTGCAAGATGTTGCGCGCGAAGAACTCGGCGATGCAATTCCATTAGCCGTCGTTTCCGGGCCGACATTTGCTAAAGAACTGGCGGCCGGCATGCCAACGGCAATCTCACTGGCCGCAACGGATACCCGTTTTGCCGAAGATTTGCAGCAATTGCTGCACTGTGGCAAAAGCTTCCGTGTTTACAGCAACCCCGATTTTATCGGTGTTCAGCTGGGCGGTGCGATTAAAAATGTTATCGCGATTGGTGCCGGGATGTCTGATGGTATCGGCTTTGGGGCTAATGCAAGAACCGCGCTGATTACCCGTGGTCTGGCAGAAATGACACGCCTGGGTTCCGCTTTAGGCGCTGACCCAGCCACATTTATGGGCATGGCAGGCTTGGGTGATTTAGTGTTAACCTGCACAGACAACCAGTCCCGCAACCGTCGCTTCGGCATTATGCTGGGGCAAGGCAAAGATGTTCAGACTGCTCAGGACACCATCGGCCAGGTTGTTGAAGGCTATCGCAATACAAAAGAAGTGCGGGCTCTGGCGCAGCGAAATAATGTTGAAATGCCGATCACGGAACAGATTTACCAGGTGCTGTATTGCGGTAAAGATGCGCGTGAAGCAGCAATCAGTCTGCTTGCCCGTGCGAGCAAGGACGAAAAACACAGCCACTGAAAGGCATTTGCAGAATAGCCACCTTGTTGGTATTCCCCACAGGGCGGCTTTTTATTACCCGAACTTGCAAAGTCGTAAGGAAAAGTGATGTCGTTAGAAGAATTAGAACTGGTCTGGAATAACATTAAATCAGAGGCGAGAGCGCTGGCTGAGTGTGAACCGATGCTGGCCAGTTTTTTCCATGCGACGTTGCTAAAACATGAAACGCTGGGCGGCGCGTTGAGCTACATTCTGGCCAACAAACTGGGCAATCCGATTATGCCTGCGATGGCGATCCGTGAAGTTGTCGAAGAAGCCTATCGTAACGACGAACAAATGATCCTGTCCGCTGCCCGCGACATTTTGGCTGTGCATCAGCGTGATGCGGCGGTCGACAAATATTCCACACCGCTGCTTTATCTGAAAGGGTTCCACGCGCTGCAGGCTTACCGCATCGGTAACTGGCTATGGAAGCAGGATCGCAAAGCGCTGGCAATTTATTTCCAGAATCAGATTTCAGTGTCATTTGGCGTAGATATTCACCCGGCGGCACGCATTGGCTGTGGCATCATGTTTGACCACGCCACCGGTATTGTCATCGGTGAAACGGCCGTGGTGGAAAATGACGTGTCGATTCTGCAATCTGTGACACTGGGTGGTACAGGGAAAACCTGCGGTGACCGACACCCTAAAATTCGTGAAGGCGTCATGATTGGTGCCGGTGCGAAAATCCTCGGCAACATCGAAGTGGGTGCTGGCGCAAAAATCGGTGCGGGTTCAGTCGTATTACAATCAGTTCCTCCACATACCACGGCTGCAGGCGTTCCGGCGCGTATTGTCGGGCGGCCGGAAAGCGAGCGGCCTTCCATGGATATGGATCAGCATTTCAACGGTATTGTGCAGGGTTTTGAATTCGGCGACGGCATCTGACAGGTTTTCAGATGGCATGAATCTGCATGCCATCCTCTTCACTTCCAATACGCTATTCTTTCAGCAATGCGCCCGGATATCCCAACTGACGCCAGGCTTCATAAACCACAACGGACACAGCATTCGACAAGTTCATGCTGCGGCTTTCTGCGCGCATGGGAATGCGGATTTTCTGTTGTGCTGGCAGGTTATCCAGTATGGATGCCGGCAAGCCGCGAGTTTCTGGGCCGAAGAGCAGGAAATCATCCTCCTGATAGCTGACGGCGCTATGTGCTGGCGTGCCTTTGGTTGTCAGTGCAAACAGGCGCTGTGGGTTTTCACTACTGAGAAAGGCATCATAATTAGCGTGATGCTTGATATTGGCGAATTCATGGTAATCGAGCCCGGCGCGGCGCAGACGTTTATCGTCCCAGCCGAAACCCAGAGGTTCGATGAGGTGAAGCTGACATCCGGTGTTGGCACACAGGCGGATAATGTTGCCGGTGTTGGGCGGGATTTCTGGTTCAAATAAAACAATGTTAAGCATGCGTCCCCCTGATAGAGGGACGCAGAATAGCAGAAACTTAACGCTGGTGCAGCGGCAGCCAGATAATCAAACGAAGGCCGCCCAGCGGGCTGTCTTCGGCTTTTACCTTGCCTCTGTGCTGTTGAACAGCGGTATCGACGATAGCCAGCCCAAGGCCGGTACCGCCGGATTCCCGGTCACGCGCTTCATCAGTACGGTAGAACGGACGGAAAATCTGCTCACGATCTTCCTCACTTACGCCGGGGCCGTCATCATCTACGGTGATGGTGATCCCTTCGTTGTCGTGGGCGAAGTTCAGCACAATATGATGATTCGAATAACGCAGGGCGTTACGCACGATGTTCTCCAGCGCGCTGTCGAGCGCCGCCGCATTACCGATCAGTTTCCACGGGCCAGGTGGTGATGTGACTTCAAGTGTTTTGCCCATTTGTTCGGCTTCAAACTGTGCGTCGTCAATCACTCCAGCCCACAATTCGTGTGCCTTTAGGGTTTCGCGCGATAATTCATTTTTATGCTGGCTGCGTGACAACACCAGCAGGTCATTGATCATGCCATCAAGGCGCTGAGCTTCATTTTCGATGCGTTGCAGCTCTTTCCCTTCACCATGACGACGTCTCATCAACGCGGTTGCCAGTTGCAAACGCGTCAGCGGGGTACGGAGTTCATGTGAGATATCGGAAATCAGCCGTTGTTGCGCCGTGACCATCCGTTCGAGTGCGCTGACCATCTGGTTGAAGCTGGCACCGGTCGCGAGGAACTCCTGTGGCCCTGCTTCGAGTTCCGGATGCTGCTTAAGATTGCCGCGTGCAACATCATCAGCGGCGTTTTTCAACTTGCGCGCCGGTTTCGCCAGGCTCCAGGCCAGCCAGAGCAACAGCGGGGCGCTGATCAGCATGGTGACGATTAACAGCAACAGCGGGCGGTCGAACATCAGGTTGATAAAGTCAGACTGGGAACTGCTGGCGGGGCGCATCAGATAAAGCTGGTAATTGTCTTCGCCGTCACGAACGGAGAAAGGGCCCACCATTTCGACGCGGCCATATTTTTTCTTCTTCGGGCGATCTGAGTTATCAGACTGGCCGATAAAGTTACGCACGATCTGCATTTCATTGCGCTGAGCGCCAATCACCCGCCCTTCGCTGGTCACCAGCAACAGGCGCTGACCTGGCGGAGCCCATTTGTCGATGGCACGGAACAAGCGGCGCCACCACATCAGGTCATTTGCAGGATCGGTCGCCAGTTCAGCCTCAACGTGTTGTTCAATCATCAGGCCTTGCCGCTGCTCGTTATCGAGCAGCGGTGTAATCTGGCGTGAATCGAGTTTCGGCACCATTAATACCAGCATCAGCACTAAGGCTAATGTGAACCAGAAAATGGCAAAAATACGTGCCGTAAGGCTGTTTATCATGAAGCAGAAACCATCAGATAACCCCGTCCACGCAGGGTTTTAAACCACGGATGACCATCCTGGCGATCAGGTAATTTACGGCGCAGATTCGAGATATGCATATCAATAGCACGGTCAAACGGCGTCAGACGTTTCCCCAGCACTTCCTGACTAAGGTGTTCGCGGGAAACAACTTGTCCAAGATGTTTTGCCAGTAAGTACAAAAGGGTGAATTCAGTGCCGGTTAAATCCAGCGCTTCCCCGTTAAAGCTGGCTTCCTGACGGCCTGGGTTGAGTTGCAGCCCGTCCACTTCGAGCGTCGGTGAGCCGCTGTTTTCATTGCTTTGCTGCTGTTCGCTCCAGTTAGAGCGACGCAACATGGCCCGGATACGAGCCACGAGCTCGCGGTCATTAAACGGTTTTGGCAGATAGTCATCGGCACCCAGCTCAAGGCCAAGAACACGATCTAATTCACTGCCACGAGCGGTTAACATAATCACTGGCGTCTGATGGCGCTGGCGTAATTCTTTAAGGGTTTCAATGCCGTTTTTCTTCGGCATCATCACGTCAAGTAACAGAAGATCGATGGTATTATCGATTTTCTCTAATGCCTGCTCACCATCGTAAGCCACTACAACATTAAAGCCTTCCATTTCGAGCAATTCTTTCAAAAGTGAAGTCAGTTCACGGTCGTCATCAACTAACAAAATTTTATTCATTGTATTTACCTCTAGACGCAAAATACGTCATCAATTGCCGCTATTCCATGACTTTACGTACTTTTACAAGCACTGACGCTTGTTTGCAGCAGCAGGTTTAGACTGCTTTTCAATGATTCGCGATGAAGCGATAAAGACTTTAGGAGTATGTGATGTTTAAGGCAGCTTCATTTGGTTTGGCCACGCTTCTGACACTCAGTTCAGGTGTCGTTTTAGCAGATGGCGCAAAACCAGTGTCAGCGATGCCAGCAGAACATGATAGCACGATGTTGGAGAAGCCTCTGGAACGCAACACTATGTTTGATGGTGTTAATCTCACTGAACAGCAGCGCCAGCAAATGCGTGACCTGATGCACCAGGCTCGAAAAGATTTGCCTAATGTAAATGTAGAACAGATAGAAACGATGCACCGATTGGTTACCGCCGAAAAGTTCGATCAGGCCGCCGTCCGTGCGCAAGCTGAATTGATGGCTCAGGAGCAGGTGGATCGTCAGGTCGAAATGGCCCGCATCCGCAACCAGATGTTTAATCTGCTGACCCCTGAGCAAAAAAATGTATTGAACCAGAAACACGAGCAGCGCATGAAACAGATGCAAATGCAGTTATCTGGATTACAGCCCTCTTCTGCCCAGAAGACGAGTAGTACCAGCACGACCGAGTAAGATCCCTGTTTTTCCTTGCCATAGACACCATCCCTGTCTTCCCCCACCGAAAGGTGGGGTTTTTTTTGCCCTCAATTTGGGTGGGATCTGCAAATAGGAAATTAACAAGGTGGAAATCTGCGCGTAACGAACGGGAAATATCTTGTAAAAGCCGTATGAATCAGTAAATTGCGATGTACCGAGCGATGTATGCGTATTCTTGCTGACTTGAATCAATTCAGCACCGGTGTTTTGTTATACTATAGGCTCAAACGCTAATAAGCCCTTTTGGCTGCATAAGAAAAATTCGCCCAACAGGCTGGCTCAAGATTCTTAAGAAATTGCATCTACAAGTTCAGAGGTAGTCATGATCAAAAAAATTGGTGTACTGACAAGTGGTGGCGATGCCCCAGGCATGAATGCTGCGATCCGTGGCGTTGTCCGCGCCGCTTTATCTGCAGATTTGGAAGTCTACGGTATTGAAGATGGCTACCTCGGCATGTATGAAAACCGCATGCGCAAACTGGATCGTTACAGCGTCTCCGATATGATCAACCGTGGTGGTACTTTCCTGGGTTCAGCACGTTTTCCGGAATTCCGTGATCCAGAAATGCGTAAAGTTGCCCTACAGAATATGAAAGACCGCGGTATTGATGGCCTGGTGGTTATCGGCGGTGACGGTTCATATGCGGGTGCAGACCTGCTGACGAAAGAAGGTGGCATCCGTTGTATCGGCCTGCCAGGTACCATCGATAACGATGTTGCCGGGACTGACTACACTATCGGTTTTTTCACCGCATTAGGCACTGTGGTTGAGGCGATTGACCGTTTACGTGATACCTCATCCTCACACCAGCGTATCTCTATTGTTGAAGTGATGGGCCGCTATTGCGGTGATTTGACTTTAGCGGCAGCGATTGCCGGGGGGTGCGAATTTATCGCTATCCCTGAAGTTGAATTTAAACGTGATGATCTGGTTGCTGAAATCAAAGCCGGTATCGCGAAAGGTAAAAAACACGCGATTGTCGCCATCACCGAGAAGTTAGATAACATCGAAGAACTGGCTAAATACATCGAGAAAGAAACCTGTCGTGAAACGCGTGGCACTGTCTTAGGCCATATTCAGCGTGGCGGAGCACCGGTCGCTTATGACCGTATCCTGGCTTCCCGCATGGGTGCTTATGCTGTTGACCTGCTGCTGGAAGAAGACCGCGACTATTCTCAAGGCGGTTTCTGTGTGGGTGTAGAAAACGAGAAAATGGTTCACGAATTAATCTCGATTTGTATCGCGCCAGAGAACAAGAAAAGCAAGTTCAAAGAAGACTGGTACGACACGGCGAAAAAACTTTTCTGATTCAGTTTATTGCGTGTTTAGAAGAACCTCCCTGGCGGGAGGTTTTTTTTCGCCCGCCTTTTGTTTATTCCATAAAGTAATAGAAAAAAACCTTTTATTCTTTATGTGTTTCATTTTTATCTGGCACGCTCTCTTTAACGAACAAATAAATGAAATCCATAGAAACTATTTCGGGAGAGTACGATGCGTAAATGGGCTGCAGGTTTGGGATTACTGTTGGTAGCAACGGGAGCGATTGCCAAAGATATTCAGATTCTGAACGTGTCATACGATCCAACCCGTGAGTTCTATGAACAATATAATAAGGCGTTCAGCAAATACTGGCAGGGCAAAACCGGTGATACGGTTACTGTGCGCCAGTCGCATGGCGGCTCAGGCAAACAGGCTACGTCAGTTATTAATGGCATTGAAGCGGATGTAGTGACACTGGCGCTGGCTTATGACGTTGATGCCATTGCCGAGCGCGGTCGTATTGATAAAAACTGGATCACCCGCCTGCCGGACAATTCTGCGCCGTATACGTCTACCATTGTGTTCCTGGTGCGTAAAGGTAATCCGAAACAAATTCATGACTGGAATGATTTGATCAAACCGGGTGTGTCGGTGATTACGCCGAATCCTAAAACGTCTGGCGGCGCACGCTGGAACTATCTCGCTGCCTGGGGTTATGCGTTGCATCACAACAACAATGACAAAGCGAAGGCTCAGGATTTCGTGAAAGCATTGTATAAAAACGTGGAAGTGTTGGATTCCGGTGCTCGTGGCGCAACCAACACCTTCGTTGAGCGCGGTATCGGTGATGTGCTGATCGCATGGGAAAACGAAGCGCTGCTGGCGACCAAAGAAGTCGGCAAAGACAAGTTTGAAATCGTCACGCCAAGCGAATCAATATTGGCGGAGCCAACGGTTTCCGTAGTCGATAAAGTGGTGGATAAGCGTGGCACCCGTACAGTGGCGGATGCCTACCTGAAGTACCTGTATTCACCGGAAGGCCAGACCATCGCAGCAGAAAACTATTACCGTCCGCGTGATCCGCAAGTCGAGAAGAAATTCGCGGCTGAATTCCCGAAACTGAAACTGTTCACCATTGATCAGGTTGCAGGTACCTGGGCTCAGGCGCAGAAAGACCATTTCGCGACCGATGGAATTTTCGACCAAATCACCAAACGTTAATCGCGCTTTTACAGACAATAAAAAACCCCGGCATGCCGGGGTTTTTTATTGTGCGGAAGAAACAGCTTACGCTTGTTTAGCTTCAGCAGCGGCTTTGACGATCACAGCGAAAGCATCTGCTTTCAGTGACGCACCGCCAACCAGCGCGCCATCGATGTCTGGCTGGGTGAACAGTTCAGCAGCATTGGCCGCGTTAACAGAACCGCCGTACTGGATGATCACTTGCTCTGCAACCGCAGCATCTTGTTTTGCGATATGGTCACGGATGAATTTGTGAACCGCCTGAGCCTGAGCCGGGGTGGCAGACTTGCCGGTACCGATCGCCCAGACAGGTTCGTAAGCGATAACAGCGCCTTCGAATGCTTTTGCACCCAGAGTGTTCAGCACCGCATCCAGTTGTTTCGCGCAAACGGCTTCAGTCTTGCCTGCTTCGTTTTCTGCTTCGGTTTCACCGATGCACAGAACAGGAGTCAGGCCAGCGTCTTTCAGCACACCGAATTTTTTCGCGATGAACTCGTCGCTTTCTTTGTGGTAAGTGCGGCGTTCTGAGTGACCGATGATGATGTATTTCGCACCGATGTCTTTCAGCATGTCGGCAGAGATTTCACCAGTGAATGCGCCGGACAGGTTCGCATCAACGTTCTGAGCACCCAGCGCAATACGGCTGCCAGCCAGAGCGTGTTTAGCCTGTGACAGGTAAACTTCTGGTGGAGCAATTGCAACGCCACAACCTACAACTGTGCTCAGTTCAGTACGCAGAGCAGCAATCAGTTCGTTAACCATGTGGGTGCTGCCGTTAAGCTTCCAGTTACCCATCACTAATGGATGTCGCATGTTTTTTCCTCCAAAAGGGGACGCGAGTGTCGATTAAAATTTCTGCCAAATAAGCAGATTACCTGTGCAACAGTATAGAGATCATTGGTCATAAAGGCTTTGCTTTTTGTCATTAAAAACCGTCATCTCATGGCTCAGCAAGCGCCAGCTTGACCGGTTCAACGGCGAATGTCAGACCTTTTTCGCCATTGTCTGAAATGACAAAACGTACTGCGCCTACTTCCTGCTTATAAAACTGCTGACCTTTGCCTTTCTCGATCAGAGAAGCCACTCTCGCCACGCTTTGCTCAGTGGATAGTGTGGCGTCGAACTGACGCATCAGGTTGGCCATATAGCTTATCGCCAGGGTGCGTGCGGCTTTTTCTTCAGCCCCCTGAATCGGCAGGTAAGTAATTTGCAGCGTTTTTATTTTGCCGGTGCCTTTTTCCAGCGCGGTCGACGCATACAGATTTTCGTTAATTTTGCTGGCAGCGCGGGTCAGGAAACTGTTGGGAGACTTATCGCTGATAGAACGGAACTCGCCAATCTGCTGAGTCGGATTAGCTTCATTATATCTGGCGCGAAAATTGATCAGCGTCGTTTCAAAGGTTGGCGCACCGGCAAGCAGGTAAGGGGCTTTTGGCATTTCTTCCGCGCCGGCGTGCTCTGCCGACGGATCGGCCAGTGCAATATTCTGGCCGGTGAGCATAAGCAGCGCGGGAAGTGCCAGTCGTAATAAGGATTGAGCAACAGTCATAGGGCGTTTCTTATTTTATTTCAACAAACCGATTAAAGCGGGGAACGGGGGGTAATGTCAAAAGGAGTGCGTAAAGATTCTCGTCGTTGTTGTCCGTGGGGTACACTCCGGCTGGTTTAACAATTTACTCCCATTGTACTTTACGGAACGGACTGTCAATGACGTTACAGCATGCACTATTTTCTTTTAACGGCCGCCTGGGCCGACGTGATTTCTGGATGTGGATGGTCAGCTGGCTGATCCTGATGGTGGCTGACTTCTTTTTTGCCGCACAGGAATGGATTACCTATCAGTCCGCCGGATTCGCGCTGGTGGTTTTACTGTGGCCGACGGCGGCTGTGCTGGTGAAAAGATTACATGACCGTAATAAATCTGCCTGGTGGGCGCTGTTGTTTGTGCTGGCGTGGATGCTGGTGGCGGGGAACTGGGCAGCGGCGATGCCTCAGATATGGAGCTGGGTTCTGGGACGGCTGGCGCCTTCAGTGATTTTCATTATGTTGCTGATCGACTGCGGTGCGTTTACCGGCACGCCGGGCACAAATCGTTTTGGCCCGGAACCGGACGACGTTAAATTTCGCTAGTTTTCAGTCACTGCTTACCAGTAATGCTCGCTGGTCATATGACCCGGTTTACGTTTGAGGTGTTTGCGCATACCCCGCGTGTCTTTGAGTAACTGCTGTGTATCGCGAACCATCTGCGGATTGCCGCACAACATTATGTGGCTGTCCTCTGCCAGCATTTTCAGGCCGACAGCTGCTTCCAGCGCACCGCTTTCAATCAGCGCAGGAACTCGCCCGGTCAGCGAGCCTGAAATTTCCTCGCGACTGACCACGGTCTGTATATGCAGTTTGCCTTCATAACGGCGTTGCAGTTGCTGCATCAACGGCAGATAACTCAGATCGGCAGCAAAGCGTGCCGCATGAACCAGAACAATATTTTTGAACCGTTCCAGCCCCGTACCTTCCTGTAAAATCGACAGATACGGCCCGATGGCGGTGCCCGTTGCCAGCATCCATAAGGTTTCGCATTCGGGCACTTCTTCAATGACGAAAAATCCGGCGGCTTCCCTGGTGATGTTGATTTCATCTCCGGGCTGCATCACATGCAGATGCGGGCTGAGTTTTCCTTCCGGCACGTTGACCAGATAGAATTCCAGCTCACCGCTTGAGGGCGGATTCACATAGGAATAAGCGCGCTGAACCCGCTCACCGTCAATATCCAGTGAAAGTTTGGCGAACTGGCCTGCGGTAAAAGGGTCAACGGGCGCATTGACCGTGATGCTGAACAAACTGTCAGTCCAGTGTTCAACTTTTTTGACTTTTCCTGTCACCCAATCAGCCATAAAAAACTCCCGTGGTTTCTGGTTTGTTCACGTGGTGCGAAATTATGTCCTGATTTTATTTCAAATTTTCCCGATCCCGTATCGGTTAAATGTTATCAGCCTGTTTATTACCGGTTAGTCAGTATCGATTTCTGTACACCCAGCGTTACAGAAGTGGTTCCCGCCGCTGCCAGCGAACTGACAGAAGTCTTCCCCGCAGTACTCGCTTATTCATCTTAATTTGTTAACTTATGCGCCGCCGGTGTCTGGCTGAAATGATGGGTTATTTATTCTGCTCTTTTCCATACTTATCCGATAATGAACTGAAAAATGAAAAAACTGGAAAATATTCACCTGCTTATTATGCTCATTTTGCTGGTGGCTGTCGGGCAAATGGCACAGACCATTTATGTGCCGAATATTGCGGACATGGCCGCCAGTCTTGCCGTAAAACCCGGTGCCGTGCAGCGGGTAATGGCGGCATATCTGCTGACATACGGCGGCTCGCAACTGGTTTATGGTCCGCTTTCCGATAACGTTGGCCGTAAACCGGTGATCCTGACCGGCCTGATAATTTTCCTGCTTGGCGCGGCGGGCGCGATGATGTCAACGAGCCTGAATATGCTGATCGCTTTTGCAGCCATTCAGGGACTGGGCACCGGCGTAGCAGGTGTGATGGCGCGAACCATGCCACGTGATTTATACAGCGGCGGCGCGTTACGCCATGCCAACAGTCTGCTGAACATGGGCATTCTGGTCAGTCCTCTGCTGGCACCGGTGATCGGCGGCGCTTTGTCGGCGTGGCTGGGCTGGCGTGCAAGTTTTGGGTTTCTGCTTATCCTGTGCGCAGGAGTGGCTTTTTCGATGTACCGCTGGTTGCCTGAAACCCGTCCTGAATTCACTGCCGATCATCCGCCGCGCAAAATGCTGGGCAGTCTGCGTTTATTGCTGGCCGATGCCAATTTCAGCCGTTATCTGGTGATGCTGGTCGGTGCGCTGGCCGGCGTGGCGGTGTTTGAAGCCAGTTGCGGAGTGCTGATGGGCGGCGTTCTCGGGCTGAGCGGTGTGATGGTCAGCGTCCTGTTTATCCTGCCGATCCCGGCAGCTTTCTTTGGTGCCTGGTATGCCGGGCGTACAGAGAAAAGTTTCCAGCAACTGATGTGGCATTCGGTCATCAGTTGTCTGCTGGCTGGTCTGGCGATGTGGATCCCCGGCTGGCTGGGTATCATGAATATCTGGACGCTGGTGGTGCCAGCTTCGCTGTTCTTCTTCGGCGCGGGTATGTTATTCCCGCTGGCGACCACCGGCGCAATGGAGCCTTTCCCGTATCTGGCAGGCGCTGCGGGTGCTCTGGTCGGTGGTTTACAGAATATGGGTTCAGGGCTGGTAGCCTGGATGTCAGCAATGCTGCCGCAAACCGGTCAGTTCAGTCTCGGGTTACTGATGTTTGCCATGGCAGTGCTGATTTTGCTGTGCTGGTGGCCGATGTCGAACCGCAGTCAGCATGAAGGGCATACGGCCTGATAGTGCAAAAGCAGGGCGCTGATGGCCCTGCTTTTTGATGACCGGAAGGAATGATCAGATAATAAATGCGTGCAACGCCGCGTCTTTACGGTCGAGGTAATGGGTGGAGCGGATACGGCGGATAGTGCGTGATTTACCCCGTATCAACAGTGTTTCGGTGGTCGCCATATTCCCCTGACGGCTGATGCCTTCCAGCAGGTCGCCTTTAGTAATACCGGTCGCGGAGAAAATCACGTTATCGTTACGCGCCATATCATCAAGCAGCAGCACCTTACCGGCTTCAATTCCCATCACTTTACAGCGCGTCAGCTCTTCTTCGCCGATACGACGGTTTTCCGGTGTATCGCCTTTCACGTCATGCCGTGCCAGTAGCCGGCCCTGCATATCGCCATCCAGTGCGCGGATTACGGCGGCAGAAATTACCCCTTCCGGTGCGCCGCCGATGCCATACAGCACATCCACTTCGCTTTCCGGCATACAGGTCAGGATCGTCGCCGCCACATCACCGTCCGGAAACGCGAACACTCGCACGCCTGACGCCAGCATTTCGCGGATCGCATCGTCGTGGCGTGGTTTCGCTAAAACCGCGACAGTCAGTTCGGTGAGCGGCTTATTCAGCGCCTTCGCAATATTTGCGAGGTTTTCAGCCAGTGTCAGTTGCAGATCAATCGCTCCTTTCGCGCCCGGCCCGACGGCAATTTTTTCCATGTACATGTCCGGCGCATTGAGGAAGGAACCTTTGTCGCCCACGGCCAGCACGGCCAGCGCGTTGGATTGCCCCATGGCCGTCATACGTGTGCCTTCAATCGGGTCGACAGCAATATCTACCGCATCGCCATTGCCGGTACCGACTTTTTCGCCGATGTATAACATCGGCGCTTCATCAATTTCCCCTTCACCAATCACGATGGTGCCATCAATATCAACTTTATTGAGCATGATACGCATGGACTGAACGGCAGCATTATCGGCAAGGTTTTTATCACCACGCCCCAGCCATTTGTAACCAGCCAGCGCAGCAGCTTCGGTCACGCGGGAGAACTCGATTGCTAATTCACGTTTCATTGGAAAGCCTGTAGAAAGAAAAAAGAGGTCGGTGAGACGAGGCTCATCTGTGCCGCAGATTTTAGCACAATGGGAAAAGGCACATAAAAAAACTCCCCAGGCGGGGAGTTTCAGAAAGAGGTGTTGGCGATAAAATACCCGGCGATTACTCGTCGTGATCTTCCCAGGAACGAACACGTGCCACCGCTTTTTGCCAGCCTTTATAGCGGACATTACGTTCCGTCGTTTCAATGCTTGGGCGGAATTCACGTTCGATAGTTGCTTTGCTGCGCACCTCTTCCAGATCGCTCCAGAAACCGACGGCCAGACCGGCGAGGTAGGCAGAACCCAGCGCGGTCACTTCCAGCACTTCAGGGCGCTCTACACGGGTGCCGAGAATGTCTGACTGGAATTGCATCAGGAAATTATTGGCAACCGCACCGCCATCCACTCGCAGCGCCTGCAGACGAGCGCCTGAGTCGGCCTGCATCGCATCCAGCACGTCGCGGGTCTGGTAGGCGATAGATTCCAACGTCGCGCGGATAATGTGGTTACTGTTCGCACCACGGCTCAGACCGAAGATAGCGCCGCGGGCATACGGGTCCCAATAAGGCGCGCCGAGGCCGGTGAAGGCGGGCACCACGTAAACACCATTGGTGTCTTTCACTTTCATGGAGAAATATTCGGAGTCGGTTGCATCGCTGAAAAGCTTCAGTTCATCTCGCAGCCACTGAATGGACGCACCGCCGACAAACACAGCACCTTCCAGCGCATAGTTCACTTCGCCGCGCGGACCGCAGGCGATGGTAGTCAGCAAACCATTTTTAGACGCTACCGCTTCAGTACCGGTATTCATCAGCAGGAAGCAACCGGTGCCGTAGGTATTTTTCGCCATACCCGGTTGGACACACAGCTGGCCATACAGGGCCGCCTGCTGGTCACCGGCGATACCGGCGATAGGGATACGCGTACCGCCTTTACCCCCGATGTTGGTCTGGCCGTAAATCTCAGAAGAAGGGCGAACTTCCGGCAGCATTTCACGCGGAATATCCAGCGCTTCAAGCATGCGCTCATCCCATTGAAGGTCATGGATGTTGAACAACATGGTACGTGAGGCGTTAGTGTAATCCGTCACGTGAACACGACCCTGCGTCATTTTCCAGACCAACCAGGTGTCGACGGTGCCGAACAGCAGTTCGCCGCGTTTAGCGCGTTCACGTGAGCCTTCAACGTGGTCGAGGATCCATTTCAGTTTGGTACCGGAGAAGTACGGGTCGATAACCAGGCCGGTGTTGTGGCGAATGTATTCTTCCAGACCGTCTTTTTTCAGCGTTTCGCAGATGTCAGCAGTGCGGCGGCATTGCCAGACAATCGCATTATAGATTGGCTTGCCAGTTTCTTTTTCCCACACAATGGTGGTTTCGCGCTGGTTGGTGATACCGATACCGGCAATCTGATCGGAATTAATGTCGGCTTTTGCCAACACTTCCACCAGCACCGAGCTTTGCGATGCCCAGATTTCCATCGGGTCATGCTCAACCCAGCCCGATTTCGGGTAGATCTGGGTGAACTCGCGTTGTGCCACGCTGACGATATTGGCATCGTGATCCAGAACTACGGCGCGTGAACTGGTTGTACCCTGGTCGAGTGCAACAATGTATTTTTTTTCGTGAGTCGTATCTGCTGACATAATATTCATCCTACGAATGAGTAAGCTGTGGAACAGTTTAGCCGATCAGGCCTTACGTTGTTTGGATGGCTGAGGTGCTTTTTCTTCTGCCGGTTCATTAATCTGATTTGGTAAATGGCGACCAATCAGCGCCTTGTAGGCGATGGCACCCAGAGAAGCCCCGAGCAACGGGCCAAAAATTGGCACCAGGAAATAAGGAATATCGCGCGCACCGGTGAAGGCAACCTTGCCCCAGCCAGCGAAGAAGGCGAACACTTTCGGACCGAAGTCACGGGCCGGGTTCAGGGCGAATCCGGTCAGTGGCCCCATGGATGCACCGATAACCGCGATCAGGATACCGATAAGCAGCGGTGCCAGCGGGCCACGTGGAATACCGTTGCCATCATCAGTCAGGCCGAGGATTAACGCCATCAGAATGGCTGTAATCACCGTTTCTACCAGAAACGCCTGCAATACGCTGATGTGCGGGTTCGGATAGGTAGAGAAAATACCGGCCAGATCCAGACTTTCGACGCTGCCGCGGACCATATTGTGGCTTTGCTCAAAATCGAAGAACAGATTGTAGTAAAGGCCATAAACCAGTGCAGCGGCGCAAAAAGCACCGGCGACCTGTGCCACGATGTAAGGCAGAACTTTGCGTCCTTCAAAGTTTGCAAACAAACAAAGTGCAACGGTCACCGCCGGATTCAGGTGTGCACCGGAGATGGCGGCTGTCAGGTAGATGGCCATTGCCACACCCAGACCCCAGATAATACTGATTTCCCACTGGCCAAAGGTTGCCCCGGCAAGTTTCATTGCTGCGACACAGCCCGCACCAAAGAAAATGATAAGCCCGGTACCCAGAAACTCAGCGATGCACTGACCTTTTAATGTGGAACTCATGGTTTGGCTCATAGTTTGATCCTGCTAAGGATGATGTTAATGGTTAGTTATAGTTTTTCTGTTATATCGTTTGTGAACGTAATCGGATTTTGGCGTTCATCATTAAATGAGAACGTAATGTGAATTTATCGTTAACGAGCATAAACGAGAAATAGCGAAATCAAATTTTGTGTGTTGCGTCATAAAAATGAGCGATTTCGCGTATTGTCGGACCATGATGCCGCGCCAAAAGGCCTGGATTTAACATTTTCAGCGCGCGTTGCTGACAAACGAGCATCACTATTACGTGTTGCACGGTGGCTACGGTTATTCGGCATTAAAGGCTATTTCTGGCGTGTGACGCTGCTTTTTAGGCATTTCCTGATACCCGGCACTGTAAAATTGCAACAGACTGCGTGGATAGAGGGGTTGCGGGTAGACAGATCAAAGCTGGCTACATACAATCACCCGTTAAGACACCTGCCGGTTTTATGCAATTCTCTGATGAATTCGTTATAAAAATCGACGGAGTGCAGGAATTTTTGAGCCGTGTCCGGACGATGCGGCAGAACATAAGATGTGCGCCTTGCGAACATAAGGGGACCGAAAAATGTCATTTGAAGTATTTGAGAAATTAGAAGCTAAAGTTCAGCAAGCGATCGATACCATTACTCTGTTGCAGATGGAAATCGAAGAACTGAAAGAGCAGAACAACGCCCTGTCTCAGGAAGTTCAGCAAGCCAGCGGCAATCATGAGTCTCTGGTGCGTGAAAATGCGCAGCTGAAAGAAGAACAACACGTATGGCAGGATCGTCTGCGTGCACTGTTGGGAAAAATGGAAGAAGTTTAATGACTTCATATTCCAAATAAAAAAGGACGCCAAGGCGTCCTTTTTTGTTGTGCACAGAAGAAAATTATTCTATATCGAGCGGGTCTTCTGACAGCACGATACCGGTATTATCGGCATAAAGATGGTCGCCGGAGAAGAAGGTGACGCCGCCGAAATTGACACGAATGTCGCTTTCGCCGATTCCTTCACTGCCTGCGCCAGCCGGGATAGCCGCCATCGCCTGAATACCCAGGTCCAACTCTTCGAGATCGTCAACCTGACGGACTGCACCATAAATCACGATGCCTTCCCATTCGTTCTGGAACGCGAGGCGTGCCAGTCCGGCATCCAGCAGTGCGCGACGCACAGAACCGCCGCCATCAATCACTAACACACGGCCACGGCCGTTTTCTTCCAGCAGGTCATAAAGCAAGCCATTATCTTCGAAGCATTTCACGGTGGTGATTTGCCCGCCAAATGAAGTACGGCCGCCAAAGTTGGAGAACAAGGGTTCGACGACATTCACTTCTTCATGGTAGATGTCGCAAAGTTCGGAAGTATCGTATTTCATAGGTTTTCATCTGGTTGCTGCATGAATGCTCAGTATATCCCTTTCCGGCGGATGTTGGCAAAATCATCAATTGTTAAATGTGAAAAGTGACCTGATAAACGCACATCAGGCCAACTTTGTTCAATTGAGTAACAGTCCTACTGCAAACAAGACGTTAGTCAGCAACGCCGTTTTTACCATATGTTCCAGTAACGGGCGGACTTCGGTGGATGTTGTGGATTTCATCACCCGCGCCACATGTTTCGCCAGCATCGGAATCGCCAGAATAAACAGCCAGCCGGTCCAATGATGCAGGTATACGGCGGAGAAAATGACCAGACACAGCACGGCGGCGGTCAGGATGATAGTGTGATAACGGCGGGCGTTAACCGGCCCGAGGCGAACCGCCAGTGTATTCTTGCCATTGATACTGTCGGTTTCGATATCGCGCAAATTATTGATATTGAGCACGGCGGTGGAGAGCAAACCGGTTGCCGTCGCCGGAAGCATCACGATCCAGTCGAAATAGCCTGCCTGTAAATAAAACGTCCCCGCGACACTGATCCAGCCGAAGAAAATAAGAACGGAAATATCGCCAAGCCCCATGTAGCCATAAGGCCGTGTGCCGACGGTATAGGTAATCGCCGCACCAATCGACAGCAAGCCGAGAACCAAAAACCCGACCACATCACTGGGTTTATGGCAGGCCACGGCGATGAGCGCGATACCGCAAATTATGGTCAGCGCGATGGTCAGGATAATGGCGTGCTTCATCTGCGCAGCGGTAATCAGCCCCTTTTGCATTCCGCGCAGAGGGCCGACGCGATCCGGGGTATCGCTGCCTTTCTCTGCGTCCCCATAGTCATTCGCCAGATTCGACAGGATTTGCAGACAGCCGGCAGTCAGCAGTGCCAGCAATGCAATAAGCGGATGGAAGGTATTTTGCAGGCTGGCAATGGCAGAACCCATGACGATAGAGGCAAACGCCAGTGGCAAGGTTTTCGGGCGCAAGCTTTCCAGCCAGGCGCGGGCGGGCGTCGTCGGTGTGCAGGAAGTGATTATGCTCATAGATGATTTCGCTCAGGTGAAGAATCAGTCCGAAATCTAAAAAAAATCAGGGAGGCAAACGCCTCCCTGAAGATCACTTTCGGAACGTATGAGCAAATTATAAGATAAAACGGCTCAGATCTTCATCAGCTACCAGCTGGTCAAGGTGGCTTCTAACATAATCTGCATCAATGTTTATGGAGATTCCGTTACTTTCGCTGGCGTCGTAAGAGATATCTTCCATCAGACGCTCCAGAACGGTGTGCAGACGACGCGCACCGATATTCTCGGTGGTTTCGTTTACCTGCCATGCGGCTTCTGCAATGCGCCGGATACCGTCAGCGGTGAAATCAATGGTTACGCCTTCGGTCGCCATCAATGCTTTGTACTGATGTGTCAGCGAAGCACTTGGCTCGGTCAGGATACGTTCGAAGTCTTCAGTCGACAGCGCCTGCAGTTCCACACGAATGGGCAGACGACCCTGCAATTCTGGGATCAGGTCTGACGGACTGGCCGTCTGGAATGCGCCGGATGCGATGAACAGGATATGATCGGTTTTCACCATGCCATGCTTGGTAGACACCGTGCAGCCTTCCACCAGTGGCAACAGGTCACGCTGAACACCTTCACGGGATACGTCAGGGCCTGAACTCTGACCGCCACGTTTACAGATTTTGTCGATCTCATCGATAAACACGATACCGTGTTGTTCAACGGCTTCGATCGCCTGTTCTTTCAGATCTTCCGGGTTCACCAGTTTCGCCGCTTCTTCTTCAATCAGCAGCTTCAGCGCTTCTTTGATTTTCAGTTTACGTGGTTTCTGTTTCTGAGCACCCATGCTCTGGAACATCGACTGCAACTGATTAGTCATTTCTTCCATGCCCGGCGGAGACATAATTTCAACGCCAATCGGGCCGGATGCCAGGCTGATTTCAATTTCTTTGTCGTCGAGCTGGCCTTCACGCAGTTTTTTGCGGAAGTTCTGGCGCGCAGCAGAAGGTTCCTGCGCTTCGTCAGGCTGCCCCCAGTTATTTTTAGCCGGCGGGATCAGTACGTCCAGAATACGTTCTTCGGCCAGTTCTTCAGCACGATAACGGTTTTTTTCAATAGATTGCAGACGCACCATTTTCACAGCGGAATCGGTCAGGTCGCGGATAATAGAATCCACTTCTTTACCCACATAACCGACTTCAGTGAATTTGGTCGCTTCTACTTTGATGAACGGCGCGTTAGCCAGTTTCGCCAGACGGCGGGCAATTTCGGTTTTGCCGACACCGGTCGGGCCGATCATCAGAATATTTTTCGGGGTGACTTCATGGCGCAGCGCTTCATCGAGCTGCATGCGGCGCCAGCGGTTACGCAAAGCAATGGCCACGGCGCGTTTCGCTTTATCCTGGCCAATAATGTAACTGTCTAATTCGCTGACAATCTCGCGCGGGGTCATCTCAGACATAATTTCGATCCTTACGCTTTAGAAGATAATTCTTCGATAGTGTGGAAATGGTTGGTATAGATGCAGATGTCACCGGCGATGCTCAGCGATTTTTCAACGATGTCGCGCGCTTCAAGCTCGGAATTTTCCAGCAATGCGCGTGCCGCGGCCTGGGCATACGGGCCACCGGAACCGATGGCGATCAGGTCGTTTTCCGGCTGGATAACATCGCCGTTACCGCTGATGATAAGCGACGCGTTTTCATCCGCGACGGCCAGCAGGGCTTCCAGACGTCGCAGCATGCGGTCGGTTCGCCAGTCTTTTGCCAGTTCAACGGCAGCTTTCACCAGATGACCCTGATGCATTTCCAGCTTGCGCTCGAACAGCTCAAACAGCGTGAAGGCATCAGCCGTGCCGCCAGCAAAGCCCGCAATCACTTTGTCGTTATACAGGCGACGTACTTTTTTGACGTTGCCCTTCATGACGGTATTTCCCAATGTGGCCTGGCCATCACCACCGATAACGACCTTGCCGTTGCGGCGTACACTTACAATTGTTGTCACGAGCGGTTCCTCGTTGCAGACTGAAAAGATCCCCGCAGGCTTGGGGGACACGTCGGGTGTCTCACAAGCTTACGAGGCATATTGAAAGTATAGATTGGGGAAGGATTACGGGTTTTCAACCCCCGGTTGCGAGGGGTATGCAACCGGAGATGCCTGCGCTCTTCAGGCGGGATAAGGTGCTGTCTGCACCGGAGCGATTGTTGTAAGGGCCGATCACCACGCGGTTCCAGCCACCGCCGGTAGTGATCCGGCCTTCAAAGCCTTCAAATGCCAGCTTCGCGCGCTGCGATTCTGCCTGTTCCGTACCTTTGAAAGAACCACACTGCACCATAAAGCGTTGGGTTTTTTCCTGTGCTTTTGGTTTTTCCGGCTCAGCCTGAGTAATGGCGGCTGGCTGTTGCGGTTTCGGTACTTCTTTCACCGGCTCTTTAACCTGTGGCTTCGGTTTTGGCTGCGCTTGCACCTGAGCTTGCGGCGCGCGTACCGGCTGCGTTTGTGGCGTATACGTCGGCTGCGGCTGAACCTGGCGCGGCTGAGTTTGCACCGGTTGTTGCTGTGCGTATGTTGGCTGCTGTTGTTGAACCTGGCGCTGAGTATGTGCCGGCGCCTGCGCCACCTGGTTAGGGTCGTTATACGGCACTTCAGACAACTGTGTTGGCGTCTGGCGCATATCGGCCTGCATCTGTTCGAGAAGCTGGCGCTGTTCCGGCGTCAGTTGTGTTTTGGATTCGACCTGCCCGCCCG
This sequence comes from Rahnella perminowiae, assembly GCF_019049695.1. NCBI lineage: Bacteria > Pseudomonadati > Pseudomonadota > Gammaproteobacteria > Enterobacterales > Yersiniaceae > Rahnella > Rahnella perminowiae. The sequence continues at coordinate 29,953 of NZ_JAFMOT010000172.1, read as the reverse complement.
CTGTCGGTTCTGTCGGCGTGGTCACGCCCATCTGGCGGTTTTCCAATTCTTTAATGTAACGCCAGCGTTCTTCCGGTTTAGGCGGCAATCCATTACCCGGACGGACAGCGTGCGTTGGCAACACTGTCGCTTCTTCACGTTTATTGTGCGCAATAAAATAGAGGCCACCGACAAACACCACCAGTACCGCAACGGCTAACACCACCATGGTTTTGGAGATCGTTGTGGAACTGCGTTTTTTACTCCGGCTGGTACTTTTCCGCCGCGCTCCTGAGCGCCCACGGCTTACATAGTCTCTTTGTGCCACTATCGTTTCGCTGTGTCGTGATGAATGAAGAAGTGCGTCATGTTACTCAACCCTGAACATTTACTGAAACTAAAACTGTCGAAGAACATAAAAACGGACTCACGCTTTGGGGGCAGCGGTGCTTTCCCGCACCACCAGCTCGCTATCAAGCAACAGTGAACCGTTTTGTACCGGATTCCCCTGTAACTGCTCAAGTAATAATAACATGGCCTGACGGCCAAGCTGGAATCTCGGCTGCGCAACGGTGGTCAGCGGAGGATCGGTATACTGGCTGGCCTTAATGTCATCGAAACCGACAACCGACAAATCCTGCGGAATGCGCAGACCCATTTTTTTCGCCTGGAACATAGCGCCAATCGCCATCACATCGTTGTGACAGAAAATCGCCGTCGGCGGGACGGGCAGTGCCATCAGCTCGGTGACGGCTTGCGCCCCCGATTCATAGCTGAAATCGCCATCAATGGTCAGCGAACTCTCGACACTCAGTCCGTTGCGGCGCAGTGCCTGTACATAACCTTGCGAACGGTACTGGCACAACGGCATATGTTTCGGGCCGGCGATGCAGGCAATACGCTGATGCCCCAGTTTAAGAAGATAATGCACGGCTTCGAACGCGGCTGTCAGGTTATCAATATGGACTGTCGGCAGTTCAAGTTCCGGCGCAAATTCATTGGCCATCACCATCGGCGGTAAGTTGCGTTGTTCTTCTTTACTGGCATCGAAAGGTAAATCAGAGCCAAGCAGGAGCATACCGTCAATTTGCTTGGTAATAATCAGATTGATAAAGGTTTTCTCTTGCTGATTTTGGTGAGCACAATCTCCGATCAACACCAGATAACCGCTTTCGGCGGCTGTACGCTCGATCCCCTGGATCAGGTCGGCGAAAAACGGATCGCAAATGTCGGGGACGATCACCAGAATAGTGCGTGATTCATTACGTTTCAGATTGCGGGCCAGTGCATGAGGAGAATACCCTACGGCCATCACAGCCTGATCAACTTTCTGACGGGTCGCGGCGGAGACTTTCTCCGGATTCATTAACGCACGGGATACGGTTGCTGTTGAAACGCCTGCCTGTTCAGCCACATCTTTCATTGTTGCGGCGGGTAATTCTTTCTTGTGCTCCAACGTCTCTCTCCTTGCAACAGCATCAAACTGACACAACAACATCAACATTCCTCACCTGGCTACGCATGATGTGTAGCTCATCACATTCTAAACAGAATGTGAGTAGGATTTGTTACCTAATTTGCATTAAAAGTGTGACGCAGATGCTTTTTTCGATCCATCACGCAAAAAACCTGACTCTTTATGCATATTTGCTTTGGAGATCAGCTATCAATCGGATCGACATCCAGGGTCCATTTCACTTTTTTGGCTTGTGGCAGACTTAAAATCAGCGGCTGGGAGCTTTTGATCAGATGCTGCAAAACGCGACGTGAAGGGTGCTGCAATAAAAGCTGCCAGCGGAAGCGTCCGCTGCGTTTGGCTTGTAACGCAGGAACCGGCCCCAGGATCCACAGCGAATCATCTTTCAGCGGACTGGATTCGATCAGATTGCGTAACTGCTGAAGAAACAGCGCCGATTGCTGATTATCGTGGTCTTCCGAACGGATCATAATATGGCTGGTATAGGGAGGAAGAAAGACGCTTTTGCGCTCCGCCAGCGTCTGTCTGGCAAACTCGTCGTAGCCCTGTTGCAACAATACCTGCAGTAGAGGATGTTCGGGATGGTGAGTTTGCAATACCACTTCCCCTTGCTTACCTGCGCGACCGGCACGGCCTGACACCTGCGTATAAAGCTGGGCAAAGCGCTCGGCAGAACGGAAATCCGCTGAGAACAAGGCACCGTCTACATCCAGCAGTGATACCAGCGTGACGTCAGGGAAGTGATGCCCTTTTGCCAGCATTTGCGTACCGATAAGAATACGTGCGCCGCCACGATGGACTTCACTCAGATGCTGTTCCAGTGAACCTTTACGGCTGGTGGTATCGCGGTCAATCCGCGTGATAGGCGTATCCGGGAACAACGGTGCCAGTTCATTTTCCAGCTGTTCTGTACCGACGCCGACCGAGACCAGTTGTGTTGAGCCGCAATGCGGACACTGATGCGGCACGGCGCGCTGACTGTCACAATGGTGGCAGCGCAACTGACGCTGATTCTGGTGCAGGGTGTAATAGTGATCGCAGCGCTGACATTCCGCTATCCAGCCGCACTCATGGCACAGCAGGGCAGGCGCATAGCCACGGCGGTTGAGGAACAACATCACCTGATTATCGGCCTTCAGGTGTTCCTGCATTTTCTGGATCAGCGGTTGAGACAGCCCGACTTTTAGCTGCAACCCTTTTAAATCCAGCAGATTTTGCCGGGCGAGTTTGGCATTTCCGGCTCGTTTGGTCAGTCTGAGCTGGCGATATTTTCCCCGTTCAACATTGTGCAGCGTTTCCAGAGCCGGGGTTGCCGAGCCCATAATAATCGGAATATTTTCAGCGTGAGCGCGGTATACCGCCAGATCACGGGCGTGATAGCGCCAGCCTTCCTGCTGCTTATAAGAACTGTCGTGTTCCTCATCAATGATAATGACACCAAGGCGTGCAAACGGCGTAAACAGCGACGAGCGGGTGCCAATCACAATGCCTGCTTCGCCATTGCGCGCCCGCAGCCAGACGGCGAGGCGTTCGCTGTCGTTCAGACCGGAGTGGAGTACATCCACCGGCGCACTGAAACGCTCGCGAAAACGCGCGATGGTTTGCGGCGTCAGGCCAATTTCCGGCACCATCACCAGCGCCTGCCGACCTTGCGCCAGAATGTTTTCCAGCACACTCAGATACACTTCGGTTTTACCCGAGCCGGTCACACCGGCCAGCAACCAGGCGGAAAATTGTTGATCTTCACTGCGGATCGCACCGACGGCGGTGGCCTGCTCGGTATTGAGCCGTAAACGCTCACCGATCACCGAGAAATCCAGCCGCCAGTCGTGCGTGGCGGGCGCGATACTGCGTAAATCCGTCAGCCCTTTGGCACGGAGTGCCTGCAAGGCGGTATCAGTAAGATCCAGGTCGGCGACCTGATGACGATACAACGGTTTTTGCATCAGTGCGGCCATTGCCTGCTGCTGTTTGGGTGCCCGTTTCAGGCTGTCGAGCGGCGTGGCCCGCCCCTGCTCGGTGGCGAACCATTGCCACAGCGGCGTAAGTTCAGCGGCTTTTCCCTGACGTAATAACACCGGCAACGCATGGAACAGCACTTCGCCGATCGGATAATGATAATAGTCGGCAGCCCAGAACAGGATGCGCCACAAATCGGGGGTAAACAGGCTGGCACTGTCGAGGATTTCCCGTACCGGTTTCAGTTTTTCCAGGCCAAATTCGCTGAAGTCACTGACTTTGGTCACGATGCCGATGGCGTCACGTTTACCGAAAGGCACACTGACCCGGCAACCCGGTGAAACCTGCATATCAGGCGGCAACAGATAGTCAAAAGTACGGGCGAGCGGGACAGGTAAAGCAACGTGGGCAACAGGCATTGGGGGTCCAGACTATAAAAAAATGACGAGATAGTGTACACTGTGTCCTTCGAAATGCATGAACATCATTGCGCGGTACTCAGAGATTCTGTATGATTCGCCGCCTTTGGTGCATTTCGTACTCAAAGCCTATCATCCACTACGCGTGGTGTCTGACAGAACAGGGTTGGATAGCGACGCGGCCTTAAGAAGAGGTTTTCCATGAAACAAGGTATTCACCCTAAATATGTAGAAATTACTGCAACTTGCTCATGCGGTAATGTTATCAAAACTCACTCAACTGTGGGTCACGATCTGAACCTGGACGTTTGTGGCGAATGTCACCCGTTCTACACTGGTAAGCAACGTGAAGTGGCTACCGGTGGCCGCGTTGACCGCTTCAACAAGCGTTTCAGCGTTCCAAGCAGCAAATAAGCTTCGCTTGAGAGCAAAAAAAGGCGCCTTTGGCGCCTTTTTTGTTGCCTGCCGTTTCACTTCCTGACAAACAATTTTTTTCTCACAAAGATACTGAAAAAACGCGCGACGGGGTCGCACGGTCTTTTCAGCATATCTCTGCGTTGCAGCGATCAGTATTCCCAGGTATCAGGATCCACACCCAATTCACGCATCAGGATCTTCGCCGCTTCCGGTATTTCGTCACTGCGTTCTTTACGCAGGTCTTCGTCATTCGGCAAAGGCTGGCCGGTGAAGGCATGCAGAAAAGCCTCACATAATAATTCACTGTTGGTCGCATGACGCAGGTTGTTCACCTGCCGACGGGTGCGTTCATCGGTGAGAATTTTGAGGACTTTCAGCGGAATGGATACCGTGATTTTCTTAACTTGTTCGCTTTTCTTACCGTGTTCAGCGTAAGGGCTGACATATTCGCCGTTCCACTCAGCCATGGGACACCTTAAATTTATCAAAAAATAAAATTCTGAAAACCGCGTGATTATGCCCGATTTTCCCTGTTCTCACTAAGTAAATGTCGGAATTTAACAGGGATATCTCACGTTTTCCCTGCGGCACTGTTCATTTTGCTACCTTGCGCTTAAATCTTCCGGCGCGACACATCTGCCTGACATCTTCATTAATGGCATAATTTTAGCGGGTATTGCGCTGTTGCTCAATCTATACGCAAAGAAGTTTAGATGTCCAGATGTATTGACGTCTATATCTCCGGCGGTTACTCTTTATATCCTCATCCTTCGCAATTCGTCAGGAATAAACGATTATGACGCACAAGCAAGCCACCATTGCCGTGGGCAGTGGCCTGAACAATGATCAGCAATATGGTTGTGTAGTTCCGCCAATCTACCTTTCCAGCACTTATAACTTTGAAGATTTCAACCAGCCAAGAGCGCATGACTATTCCCGTCGCGGCAACCCGTCACGCGATGTTGTCCAGCGGGCGCTGGCTGATCTGGAAGGCGGTGCCGGTGCGGTTCTGACCAGCAGTGGGATGTCTGCCATTCACCTGGTGTGTACGGTATTCCTGAAACCTGGCGATTTACTGATTGCGCCGCATGACTGCTACGGCGGTAGCTATCGTCTGTTCGACAGTCTGAGCAAACGTGGCGCGTATCGCGTACTGTTTGTGGATCAGGGTGATCCGCAGGCGCTGGCGGATGCGCTGAAAGAAAAACCGAAGCTGGTGCTGATTGAAACCCCGAGCAACCCTTTGCTGCGTGTGGTGGATATACAGGCGATTTGCGATGCCTCACGTGCCGCCGGTGCTCTGACGGTAGTGGACAATACCTTCCTCAGCCCGGCGTTGCAGAACCCGTTGCAGCTTGGTGCGGATTTAGTCGTCCATTCCTGTACTAAATATCTGAACGGGCATTCTGATGTGGTCGCCGGTACGGTAATATCTAAGACCGCAGAACACTCGACAGAGCTGGCATGGTGGGCGAACAACATTGGCGTGACCGCCGCAGCCTTTGACAGCTACCTGTTATTGCGGGGTTTGCGCACATTAACGGTTCGTGTGAAACAGCAACAGGAAAATGCCCTGGCGATTGTGGCTTATTTACAGAAACAATCGCAGGTTAAAAAGCTGTATCATCCGTCGCTGCCGGAAAACCAGGGACATGAAATTGCCCGCCGTCAGCAACGTGGCTTCGGTGCCATGATCAGTTTTGAATTTAACGGAGATGAAGCTCAGTTGCGCCATTTCCTGAAAGAATTGAAGTTATTTACCCTCGCAGAATCACTGGGGGGCGTCGAAAGCCTGATTTCTCATACCGCGACCATGACACACGCTGGCATGGCGCCGGAAGCGCGCAAAGCCGCCGGGATTTCTGACAGCTTGCTCCGTATTTCTGTAGGTCTTGAAGACAGCGAAGATTTGATTGCTGATCTGGAAAATGCATTCCAGTCAGTGGCAACGAGGTAAGTATGAATGCAATAGCGGTTGCAGCGCCGGCGGGAAGCCGTCAGTTGCACAAGTTTGGTGGTAGCAGTCTGGCCGACGTGAAATGTTATTTGCGCGTCGCCGGTATTATGGCCGAGTATGCGAAGCCGGGTGACATGATGGTGGTGTCGGCGGCTGGCAGTACAACTAACCAGCTGATCAGCTGGCTGAAGCTCAGCCAGACAGACAGACTTTCCGCGCATCAGGTTCAGCAAGCTTTGCGCCGTTATCAGAGTGATTTGATAACCGGCCTGTTGCCGCCGGAAATGGCCGAACCGCTTATTGCTTCTTTTATTCATGATCTCGAACGTCTGGCTGTTTTGCTTGACGGCAAAATGACCGATGCAATTTATGCTGAAGTGGTAGGGCACGGCGAAGTCTGGTCCGCACGCCTGATGTCTGCGGTGTTATGCAAACTGGAATTACCGGCCGCCTGGCTGGATGCCCGTGAATTTCTGCGGGCTGAACGTGCTGCACAACCTCAGGTTGATGAAGGCCGTTCTTACCCGCTGCTGCAACAACTTCTCGTGCAGCACCCTCAGCAATATCTGGTGGTGACCGGTTTTATTGCCCGCAGCGACGCGGGTGAAACCGTGCTGCTTGGCCGTAACGGCAGTGACTATTCCGCCACCCAGATTGGTGCACTGGCGAATGCCAGCCGCGTGACCATCTGGAGTGACGTGGCCGGCGTCTACAGCGCTGACCCGCGTAAAGTAAAAGATGCCTGTCTGCTGCCCTTGTTGCGTCTCGATGAGGCCAGTGAACTGGCACGCCTGGCCGCACCGGTTCTTCACACCCGTACTCTTCAACCGGTTTCCGGTAGCGATATCGATTTACAGCTGCGTTGCAGTTATCAGCCGGAGCAAGGATCAACGCGTATCGAACGTGTACTGGCTTCCGGCACCGGTGCGAAAATTGTCACCAGTCACGATGATATTTGTCTGATCGAAATGGTCATTCCGTCAGGTCATGATTTCGGTCTGGCGCAAAAAGATGTCGAACTGCTGCTCAAACGGGCGCAGATCAAACCGCTGTGTACCGGCATTCATCCTGATCGTAATTTACTGCAACTGTGCTACACCTCTGAAGTGGCGGGCAGTGCGTTGCAGGTTCTCGAAGAGGCGGCCCTTCCGGCGCGTCTGACGCTGCGTGAAGGGCTGGCGCTGGTGGCGCTGGTCGGTGCGGGCGTGTGCAAGAACCCGCTGCACAGTCACCGTTTCTATCAGGAGATGAAAGATCAGCCGGTGGAGTTTATCTGGCAGGCCGAAGACGGTATCAGTCTGGTGGCCGTGCTGCGTATCGGCCCGACCGCGCACCTGATTCAGGGGCTGCACAAAACGCTGTTCCGTGCTGAAAAGCAAATCGGTCTGATGCTGTTTGGTAAAGGCAATATCGGTTCACGCTGGCTGGAACTGTTCGCCCGTGAACAAAAGAATATTTCTGCCCGCAGCGGTTTTGAGTTTGTACTGGCGGGTGTGGTTGACAGCAAGCGTAGCCTGCTCAATTACGACGGGCTGGACGCCAGCCGTGCTTTGGCTTTCTTTGATGATGAAGCGCAGGCACACGATGAAGAATCGCTGTTCCTGTGGATGCGTGCGCATCCTTATGACGATTTAGTGGTTCTCGATGTCACCGCCAGCGCTGAACTGGCAGATCAGTATCTGGATTTTGCCAGTTACGGTTTCCATGTTATCAGCGCCAATAAACTGGCGGGGGCATCGGATACGAATAAATATCGTCAGATCCGCGATGCGTTTTCCAAAACTGGCAGCCACTGGTTGTATAACGCCACGGTAGGTGCCGGTTTGCCGGTCAACCATACGGTGCGCGATTTACGTGAAAGCGGTGACAGCATTCTGGCCATCAGCGGAATTTTCTCCGGTACCTTGTCATGGCTGTTCCTGCAATTCGATGGCACGCTGCCGTTCACCGAACTGGTGGATTTAGCCTGGCAGCAGGGGTTAACGGAGCCTGATCCGCGCGATGATTTATCCGGTCAGGACGTCATGCGCAAGCTGGTTATCCTGGCGCGTGAGGCCGGGTATGATATTGAACCGACGCAGGTTCGTGTGGAATCGCTGGTGCCGGAAAGCTGTGTGACCGGATCGGTTGATCAGTTCTTCGAAGACGGTGAGGCGCTGAACCAGCAAATGCTGCAACGTCTGGAAGCGGCCCGCGAAATGGGTCTTGTGCTGCGCTATGTGGCGCGTTTCGATGCTAATGGCAAAGCGCGTGTGGGTGTTGAAGCCGTGCGTGACGACCATCCTCTGGCTGCGTTGCTGCCTTGTGATAACGTGTTTGCTATCGAAAGCCGCTGGTATCGTGATAATCCGCTGGTGATCCGCGGGCCGGGCGCAGGGCGTGACGTCACCGCAGGTGCGTTGCAGTCTGATCTTAACCGCTTGACGCAACTTCTGTAATTCCCTGCGCCTGTCCTTCTCATGGGAATGGGGGGCGAAGTGGTCTGCTAAACCCCCTCCCAGCCTCCCCCTTCGCAGGGGGAGGAGCTTAATTCCCCCCAGCAAAACGTCCTCAAAATGAAATTCTTTCAGAAAGCGTGAATATTAATCATCCCCTGGCCTCATTTTAACGTTGACACTTTGCCCGCTTTCCGTCATTTTCTATCTATACGTTTAGACGTCCAAACGTCCATTATAACGAACCATAATCAAAACGCAGTGATCCATGAGGTAGTGTTTATGAGCTTTTTCCACGCAAACCAGCGCGAAGCGCTGAACCAGAATCTGGCAGAGTTACAGGGTCAGATTAACGTTTCTTTCGAATTTTTCCCGCCACGCACCAGCGAGATGGAAGATACGTTGTGGAGTTCTATTGACCGCCTCAGCAGCCTTAAGCCTAAGTTTGTTTCTGTCACCTACGGGGCAAACTCCGGTGAACGCGACCGTACACACAGCATCATCAAAGGTATTAAAGAACGTACCGGTCTGGAAGCTGCACCGCATCTGACCTGTATTGATGCCAGCCGTGATGAACTACGTCAAATCGCACAGGATTACTGGGAAAGTGGCATCCGCCACATTGTAGCTCTGCGTGGTGATTTACCGGCAGGCGGCGGCAAGCCGGAAATGTATGCCACCGATCTGGTAAAGTTGCTGAAAGAAGTGGGTGACTTTGATATTTCCGTTGCGGCCTATCCGGAAGTGCATCCTGAAGCTAAAAGCGCACAGTCAGATCTGATTAACCTGAAACGCAAAATTGATGCCGGTGCGAACCGCGCTATCACGCAGTTTTTCTTCGATGTGGAAAGCTATCTGCGTTTCCGTGACCGCTGTGCCGGTCAGGGGATTGATGTGGAAATTGTGCCGGGTATTCTGCCGGTGTCCAACTTCAAACAGCTGACCCGCTTTGCGACGATGACCAATGTGCGTGTACCGCACTGGATGAACAGCCTGTTCGAAGGGCTGGATAACGACGCCGAAACCCGCAAAATGGTTGGCGCCAACATCGCGATGGACATGGTGAAAATCCTCAGCCGTGAAGGTGTAAAGGACTTCCATTTCTATACCCTGAACCGTGCAGAAATGAGTTACGCAATTTGCCACACACTGGGTGTGCGTCCGGAAATTGACGTGCCGGTTCGCGCCTAATATTTTGCCCTACGCTGAATACAAAAAACCCGCGAATTCGCGGGTTTTTCTTTAGATAGCTTCAGCAGACATTAGCCGGTATTACGCATACCCGCTGCCACGCCGGCAATCGTCACCATCAACGCCTGCTCTACATTCGCATCCTGCTTACCGTCTTTTTCCAGCTCGCGGGAACGGTGCAGCAATTCAGCCTGCAATACGTTCAGCGGGTCAGTGTAGACGTTACGCAGGGCGATAGATTCCGCAATCCACGGTAAATCTTCCATCAGGTGATCGTCGTTAGAAATCGCCAGGATCACTTTAATGTCGCTTGCCAGCTGATCGCGCAGTTGCTGACCGAGCGGCCACAGCTCTTTCTCTACCAGACGATGATCGTAGTATTCCGCCAGCCACAGGTCCGCTTTCGCAAATACCATTTCCAGCATGCCGATGCGGGTGGAGAAGAACGGCCAGTCGCGGCACATGGTTTCCAGCTCGTCACGTTTCCCGCCATCGACCACGGCCTGTAAACCGGCACCGGCGCCCAGCCAGGCTGGTAGCATCAGACGGTTTTGCGTCCAGGCGAAAATCCACGGGATGGCGCGAAGGCTTTCGACGCCACCACTGGCTTTACGTTTCGCCGGTCGTGAACCCAGCGGCAGTTTCGCCAGTTCCTGTTCCGGAGTTGCTGCACGGAAGTAAGGCACGAAGTCTTTATTCTCGCGGATATAACCCCGGTACATTTTGCAGGACACGTCAGACAGCTGTTCCATAATATCTACCCAGGCTTGCTTCGGCTCAGGCGGTGGCAACAGGTTGGCTTCCAGAATCGCAGACGTGTACAGCGCCAGGCTGCTGATAGTGACTTCCGGCAATCCGAATTTGAAGCGGATCATTTCGCCCTGTTCGGTCACGCGCAGGCCGCCTTTCAGGCTGCCCGGAGGCTGAGATAACAACGCTGCCTGTGCCGGTGCACCGCCACGGCCGATAGAACCGCCGCGTCCGTGGAACAGTGTCAGGGCAATCCCGGCTTTCTCGCAGGTTTTGATCAGAGCATCCTGAGCACGGTATTGTGCCCATGATGCGGCCATCACGCCCGCGTCTTTTGCGGAGTCGGAATAGCCAATCATCACCATTTGTTTGCCCTGAATGAAACCGCGATACCAGTCAATGCTCAGCAACTGTTTCATGACATCGTCGGCATTGTTCAGGTCGTCGAGCGTTTCGAACAGCGGCGCGACAGGCATCGGGAACGGACAACCGGCTTCTTTGAGCAGCAGGTGTACGGCCAGCACGTCAGACGGTGTACGCGCCATCGAAATGACATACGCTGCAATCGAGCCTTCCGGTGCCTCGGCAATCACCTGACAGGTATCGAGCACTTCTTTGGTGTCGGCACTCGGTTCCCAGTGACGTGGCACCAGCGGACGTTTTGAATTCAGTTCACGGATCAGGAAAGCCTGTTTATCGGATTCTGACCAGCTTTCATAATCGCCCAGACCGAGATAGCGGGTGATTTCAGCGATAGCATCGGTGTGGCGGGTACTTTCCTGACGCACGTCGATACGCACCAGAGGCACGCCGAAGCAGCGCACGCGGCGCAGGGTATCCAGCAACTGGCCGTTGGCAATAATGCCCATATTGCAGGCTTGCAGCGACTGGTAACAGGCGTATAGCGGTGCCCACAGCTGGTCATTTTTCACCAATAAATCATGAGGGCGCGCAACGCGTTCGCCTTTCAGACGAGCTTCCAGATAAACCTGCGTATTGGTCAGCTGAGCACGCAGCTGTTTCATGATTTCACGGTAAGGTTCGATGATATCCGCCCCTCCCGCCAGCTCACGCAGTTCCGGCGTACATTCGGTCATCGACAATTCTGATACCAGCACCGCGATATCACGCAGGAACAGGTCAGTCGCTTTCCAGCGGCTCAGCAACAGCACGTGGCGGGTAATATCGGCCGTCACGTTCGGGTTACCGTCGCGGTCGCCGCCCATCCATGAAGTGAAGCGAACCGGCACGGCTTCCACGGGCATTTTATAATCCAGTGACGTTTCCAGTTGTTCGTTCAGTTCACGCAGGAAAGCGGGTACGCCTTCCCACAGGCTGTTTTCAACGACCGCAAAGCCCCATTTAGCTTCATCCACAGGAGAAGGCCGGTTTTTACGGATTTCATCGGTGTGCCATGACTGCGCGATCAACTGACGCAAACGACGCATGATTTGTTTGCGTTCGTAATCGGCCAGATCGTTATGGTCGAGCTGCTTGAGGCAGTTATTCACTTCGACCAGTTTGTGGATCAGTGTGCGGCGGGCAATTTCTGTCGGGTGCGCGGTCAGTACCAGTTCAATAGAAAGCTGGTCGACAGCATCACGCAGCTGTTGTTCTGAGAGATTTTTGGATTTCAGGCGATCGAACAATTGTGCCAGGGCTTCAGGATTACTGGCCGCTTCGCCATGTGGCGAAATGCTGTGATATTGTTCAGCCACGTTGGCTAAATTCAGAAACTGGCTAAAAGCACGGGCAACAGGCAGCAGCTCATCATTGGAGAGATTTTGCAACGTTGACAGTAATTCTTGTCGATCCGCGTCGTTTCCGGCACGGGAGGATTTCGACAGCTTACGGATTTTCTCAACACGATCCAGGATATGCTCTCCCAACGTATCTTTGATCGTGTCGCCTAGCAATTTACCTAAGGTACTGACATTACTTCGCATTGCGGAATATTGTTCGTTCATATTACCTCTGACCCGTTCTCTCGTTTAATTTTTATATTCTGTAAATAACTTTCACCCGTCAGGCATTCTTGCCCCGTTCACCCTGCCAACCTGGCCATACTTTTAAATGCAGCACTTGTTTTAACCCAAAAACCCCTCATCACTCACGTGAAAAATGGTCTTTTTGGCCATGTCGCTGAAATTTAATTACAACCGCGACGATATCAGTTTGGCTAATCCTGCTTTTGTTCAATAGCAACGTTGTACAGTATCAAAGGGCGCCCGTAAGCGCCCTGTTTGTTTCTTCATCAGTGCGTCATTCAGTATCAGTGATAGCAGAAATGATGAACGACCTGAGAAATCAGCTCGCGAGTCGGTTTAATGAACGCCATATCAATATATTCATCTGGCTGATGCGCCTGATCGATAGAACCCGGTCCGAGTACCAGTGTCGGACACAGTTCCTGAATAAACGGTGCCTCGGTGCAGTAGTTAACAATTTCTGTTTCCACACCCAGCAGTTTTTCGACTACCTGTACCAGCGGGTGATCCGGCGGACATTCATAACCTGGGATGGGCGGATGCAGTTCTTCAATCTCAATACGTCCCGGCCAGCGTTCACTGACCGGGGCCAGCGCTTCGTTCAGCAGACCGTCAATCTCAGTCAGCGTCAGACCCGGCAGCGGGCGGATATCCATATGCATTTCGCAGCACGCGCAAATGCGGTTTGGCGCATCGCCGCCGTTGATATAACCAAAGTTCATGGTCGGGTACGGGATCACGAAACCACTGTGGTTGTAACGGCTTTTCAGCGTATTGCGCAGCGTCATTAAATGGGTAATCGATTCGTGCATCAGTTCAATAGCGTTCACGCCGCGGGACGGATCACTGGAGTGGCCGGACTGACCGGTGATACGAATAGCATTTGACAGATGTCCCTTGTGTGCACGAACCGGCTTGAGCGAAGTAGGTTCACCGATGATGGCGCAGTCAGGGCGGATCTTTGCGTTTTTGGAAAAATAGCTGGCACCGGCCATCGTGGTTTCTTCATCCGCAGTCGCCAAAATATACAGCGGTTTAGTCAGTTTAGTCAGATCAACATCGCGCAGTGAATCGAGGATAAAGGCGAAGAAACCTTTCATGTCGGCAGTCCCTAAACCATAGAGCTTATTTTCATGCTCGGTCAGGGTGAAAGGATCACGTGTCCAGCGGCCATCATCGAACGGAACGGTATCGGTATGGCCTGCCAGCAGTAAACCACCCGCGCCTTCGCCAGTACTGGCTAACATGTTGAATTTATGGCGTGTTCCTGGAACGGGTTGCACTTCGACTTTGAAGCCTAAATCACCGAACCAGCCTGCCAGTAAATTGATTAACGTTTCATTGCTCTGGTCCAGTGCAGCATCTGTCGCGCTGATGGAAGGGGTGGCGATTAACGCCCGGTAGAGCTCAATAAAAGGAGGTAATTTCATCTTCACTGTTGACAGCCTTTAGTTAGGGTAGTATTCATATTCATGCAATAATTGTGAATAAAAATACAATAAGCCAGCGCGTAAGGAAACCGGAAAAAAATTCATCCGGCCCTACCCCAAAATTGAGAAGGTGAACAAGCCCTATGTTGAATACGCTGATTGTTGGTGCCACAGGTTATGCCGGAGCTGAACTCGCTGCTTACCTGAATCGCCATCCACAGATGAACATAACCGGTTTAACGGTTTCAGCGCAAAGTGCAGATGCAGGAAAATCACTTTCTGATTTGCATCCTCAATTAAAAGGCATCGTCGATTTGCCTGTTTTGCCTCTGACTGATGTGGCTGAAGCAGCGAAAGGTGTCGATGTTGTTTTTCTGGCGACAGCGCATGAAGTCAGCCACGATTTAGCACCACAGTTTCTGGCGGCGGGCTGCGTGGTGTTTGACCTGTCCGGTGCTTTCCGCGTCAGCAAACCTGAGTTTTACACTGAATTCTACGGCTTTGAGCATCAGCATCTCGAACTGCTCGATCAGGCTGTATACGGCCTGGCCGAATGGCAGGCTGACAAATTAAAAGACGCACAGCTGATTGCTGTTCCGGGCTGTTACCCGACCGCGTCACAGCTGGCGCTCAAACCCCTTATCGACAATGGTTTGCTTAATGACAGCCAGTGGCCGGTCATCAATGCCACCAGCGGTGTCAGCGGCGCTGGCCGTAAAGCGACACTCGGCAACAGTTTCTGCGAAGTCAGTCTTCAGCCTTACAAACTCTTCAGCCACCGTCATCAGCCAGAAATTGCCGAACATCTTGGCGTGCCGGTGATTTTCACGCCGCATTTGGGCAATTTTCCGCGCGGTATTCTGGCGACTATCACCTGCCGTCTGAACGCGGGTGTGACGGAGCAGGACGTGGCGGAAGCCTTCCATAATGCGTATCACGATAAACCGCTGGTACGTTTGTACACCAAAGGCGTCCCGGCGCTGAAAGATGTGGTCGGTCTGCCATTCTGCGATATCGGTTTTGCGGTGAAAGGTGAACATCTGATTGTGGTAGCGACGGAAGATAACGTGCTCAAAGGCGCGTCTGCTCAGGCAGTTCAGTGCATGAATATCCGTTTCGGCTTCCCGGAAACACAATCATTGCTTTAACCAGCCGTCAGATTGACTGTAAACAGAAAACAACCGCCCCTGAGCGTTTATTCAGACGCGCAGGGGTGTTAGATTAAATTAAACGTATTGTTATTAATTAACATTCTCAACCGGTCGGGGCGCGAACAGCTATGAATCCGTTAGTCATCAAGTTAGGTGGTGTGTTGCTGGACAATGAAGAAGCACTTGAGCGCCTGTTCATGGCAATAGTGGCTTATCGCCAGGAATATCACCGCCCGCTGGTTATTGTTCATGGTGGTGGCTGCCTGGTTGACGAGCTGATGAAAAAGCTGAATCTGCCTGTCGTGAAAAAAGCCGGTCTGCGCGTGACACCGGCTGATCAGATTGACATTATCACGGGTGCACTCGCCGGCAGCGCGAACAAAACTCTGTTGGCGTGGGCGGTCAAAAATCACATCAACGCGGTTGGCCTGTCTCTGGCTGACGGCGGCACCGTCAGCGTTACGCAACTGGATGCATCACTGGGCTTCGTCGGTAAAGCCGAAGCGGGTGATCCGGCGCTGATTAACACATTGCATGGCGCAGGCTACCTGCCGATTGTCAGTTCTATTGGCATCACCGCAACCGGTGAGCTGATGAATGTTAACGCCGATCAGGCAGCAACTGCACTGGCGGCCACGCTGGGCGCGGATCTGATCCTGCTGTCTGATGTCAGCGGAATTCTTGATGGCAAAGGCCAGCGTATTCCGGAAATGAGTGCAGAGAAAGCCGAACAGCTTATCGGGCAGGGTATTATCACCGATGGCATGATCGTCAAAGTTAACGCTGCGCTGGACGCTGCACGTTCTCTCGGACGTCCTGTGGATATCGCCAGCTGGCGTCACGCTGAGCAATTACCCGCACTGTTTAATGGCGTTGCGATCGGAACACGCATTCTGGGGTAATTCACCTCCCGGCAGGTTTAAATCTGACGCGCATTCGGTACACACTTTTGTCAGGGCGCAGCCATATTGCGCCCTTTTGCATAAAAAATTTCAGGAGCAGGAAAATGGCACTTTGGGGCGGACGTTTTACTCAGGCAGCAGATCAGCGGTTTAAAGAACTGAATGACTCACTGCGTTTCGATTACCGACTGGCGGAGCAGGATATTGTGGGCTCGGTAGCCTGGTCCAAAGCGCTGGTGACTGTGAATGTATTAACCGCTGACGAACAGCTTCAGCTGGAAGACGCATTGACTGTGTTGCTGGAAGAAGTCCGTGCCAATCCCCGCGCTATTTTAGCCAGTGATGCCGAAGATATTCATAGTTGGGTTGAAGGCAAACTGATCGACAAAGTTGGCAATCTCGGTAAGAAATTGCACACCGGCCGCAGCCGTAACGATCAGGTCGCGACTGACATCAAACTGTGGTGTAAAACACAGGTGGTTGAACTGCGTGAGGCGCTGCATCATTTGCAGCAGGCGCTGGTCGCCACGGCCGAAGCTAATCAGGACGCCGTGATGCCGGGTTACACCCATCTGCAACGCGCCCAGCCGGTGACGTTTGCACACTGGTGCATGGCGTATGTTGAAATGCTGGCGCGTGACGAAAGCCGCCTGAAAGACACGCTGGCTCGTCTGGACGTCAGTCCGCTGGGCTGTGGCGCACTGGCCGGTACTGCCTATCCGATGGATCGCGAACAACTGGCTGGCTGGTTAGGTTTCGCTTCTGCGACACGTAACAGCCTCGACAGTGTTTCTGATCGTGACCATGTTCTGGAGCTGCTTTCCAACGCGGCCATCAGCATGGTTCACCTTTCACGTTTTGCAGAAGACCTGATTTTCTTCAATACCGGTGAAGCGGCGTTTATCGATTTGTCCGATCGTGTCACCTCCGGCTCTTCCCTGATGCCACAGAAGAAGAACCCGGATGCACTGGAGCTGATCCGTGGTAAGTGTGGTCGTGTGCAGGGCGCGCTTACCGGTATGATGATGACGATGAAGGGTCTTCCGCTGGCGTACAACAAAGACATGCAGGAAGATAAAGAAGGGCTGTTCGACGCACTCGATACCTGGATGGATTGTCTGAACATGGCATCGCTGGTGCTGGATGGTATTCAGGTAAAACGCCCAAGGGCAAAAGAAGCCGCGCAACAGGGCTATGCTAACTCCACCGAACTGGCAGATTATCTGGTTGCCAAGGGTGTTCCGTTCCGTGAGGCGCACCATATTGTGGGTGAAGCGGTAGTGGAAGCGATTAATCAGGGCAAAGCGCTGGAAGAATTACCGCTGGCAGATTTGCAGAAATTCAGCAGCGTGATTGGCGACGATGTTTACGCCATTCTCGAACTGCAATCTTGTCTCGACAAACGAGCCGCTAAAGGCGGTGTTTCTCCGCAGCAGGTTGCACAGGCGATTGCTGATGCGAAGGCGCGTTTAGCGTAAATAAAAAAGGCGGATCATAGATCCGCCGAAAATTCACTAGTCTTACTTTGCTTTTTTGTCGGTAATGCAGGGATTTCTTGCCTTACTTCTTACAGCAGATCCTTATTGACGCTTACTGTGCCACTTCGCACACGTCTTGTGTTTCTGAATGGAGGTAAACCTCCAGATCGTCACTTCCCCCGATGTGGCGTCCTCCGATAAAGACTTGCGGCACTGTTGCCCGGCCCGTCACGGCGCGCAGGCTGACGGTGGTCGCGTCTTTACCTAATACAATTTCTTCATACTGAATGCCGCGTTCCTGCAACATTTGTTTGGCTTTCGCACAGAACGGACAGCCCGGTTTGGTGAATACGGACACGGATTCCTGCACTTTAAATTCTGGTGCCAGATACTTGAGCATGGTGTCAGCATCAGACACTTCAAACGGGTCGCCTGGCTTATTTGGCTCAACGAACATTTTCTCGACGACACCGTTGCGTACCAGCATGGAATAACGCCATGAACGCGGGCCGAAGCCTAAATCCGCTTTCTCTACCAGCATGTCCATCCCTTTGGTGAATTCACCGTTACCGTCCGGGATGAAAGTGATGTTGGAGGCGTTCTGTTCGGCTTTCCAGGCGTTCATCACGAAGGTGTCATTCACGGAAACGCACAGGATGCTGTCGACGCCGTGGTTTTTAAACACCGGAGCCAGTTCGTTGTAACGTGGCAGGTGACTCGAAGAACAGGTCGGGGTGAATGCACCCGGCAATGAAAATACGATCACTGTTTTATTTTTAAACAGATTGTCGCTGGAGAGATCTACCCATTGATCGCCCTGTCGGGTGTGAAAAGTAACGTGCGGTACGTGTCTACCTTCCTGGCTTGCAAACATGAATAACCTCTTAATTAATCAATAAAATAGAAAGTTTTTTCGGCATTTCTGCCTTGTTGGAAAGCATTATTCACGATAGTAGTTGATAGATATAATCGTTGATTGCTATCTTATCTATCGTTAACGACTATCGCATTGCCTTTTAGGGACTGGAGGAAAAATGAACATTCGTGATCTAGAGTATCTGGTGGCACTGGCTGAGTTTCGTCATTTTCGACGCGCAGCAGATTCATGCCATGTCAGCCAGCCGACATTAAGTGGTCAGATACGTAAACTGGAAGATGAACTTGGCGTTATGTTGCTTGAAAGAACCAGCCGCAAAGTGCTGTTTACGCAAGCCGGTTTGTTGCTGGTGGATCAGGCGCGCACGGTGTTGCGTGAAGTGAAAGTTCTGAAAGAGATGGCGAGTCAACAAGGCGAAGCGATGTCCGGCCCGATGCATATCGGCCTGATCCCGACAGTCGGGCCTTATCTGCTGCCTCAGATTATCCCCTCGTTGCATAAAACCTTCCCGAAACTGGAAATGTATCTGCATGAGGCGCAAACCCATCAGTTACTGTCTCAGCTTGACAGCGGAAAACTCGACTGTGCGATTCTGGCGCTGGTAAAAGAGAGCGAAGCGTTTATTGAAGTGCCGTTGTTTGATGAGCCGATGAGGCTGGCGATCTACGATGATCATCCGTGGGCATCGCGCGATCGTGTGGCGATGGCCGATCTGGCGGGTGAAAAATTACTGATGCTGGAAGACGGGCATTGCCTGCGTGATCAGGCACTCGGTTTCTGCTTCCAGGCGGGGGCGGATGAAGATACCCATTTCCGGGCAACCAGTCTGGAAACGCTGCGTAATATGGTGGCGGCGGGCAGCGGGATTACCTTGCTGCCATCCCTGGCTGTGCCCAATGAGCGCAGCCGTGACGGAGTGACGTATCTGACGTGTGACAAACCGGAACCGCGACGCACAATCGCGCTGGTATATCGTCCCGGTTCGCCACTGCGCGGGCGTTACGAGCAACTTGCGGAAGCCATCAAAGAGCACATGCAGCCTTACATGGACCGAACCGCAGTGTTAAAAAAGGCGGTTTAATCCGTTCAGTGCCGCAACGCGATAGGCTTCTGCCATGGTCGGATAGTTGAAGGTGGTATTAACGAAATACTCGATAGTATTACCTTCACCTTTCTGTTCCATAATCGCCTGGCCGATGTGAATAATCTCGGCCGCACGTTCACCAAAGCAGTGAATCCCCAGAATTTCTTTAGTATCCCGGTGGAACAGGAGCTTCAGGCTGCCCACGTTCATACCCGCAATTTGTGCGCGTGCCAGATGTTTAAACTGTGCGCGGCCCACTTCGTATGGCACTTTCATCGCCGTCAGTTCCTGCTCGGTTTTACCCACGGAACTGATTTCAGGGATGGTATAAATACCGGTCGGAATGTTTTCGATAAGGTGGACTTTCGCTTCGCCCTGAATCATGGCCTGCGCGGCAATCCGGCCCTGATCATAAGCCGCTGATGCCAGACTTGGATAGCCAATGACGTCACCTACCGCATAAATATGTGACAGCGCAGTCTGATACATGCTGTTCACTTTCAGCAGCCCGCGGCTGTCAGCTTCCAGACCAATATTCTCCAGACCCAGTTTATCGGTGTTACCCGTGCGTCCGTTGGCATACAGCAGCGCATCAGCCTTCACTTTTTTACCGGATTTGAGGTGCATGATCACACCGTCTTCCACGCCTTCGATCATCTCGAACTCTTCGTTGTGGCGGATGACCACACCGTTATTCCAGAAGTGATAGGACAGCGCATCTGACATTTCCTGATCGAGGAAAGACAGCAGGCGGTCACGGGTATTGATTAAGTCTACTTTGACGTTCAGACCGCGGAAGATTGACGCATATTCGCAGCCGATCACCCCCGCGCCGTAAATAATCACGTGGCGTGGCTCATGGCTCAGTTCGAGGATCAAATCGCTGTCGTAAATGCGCGGATGACCAAAATCGACATTGGCAGGCCGGTACGGGCGCGAGCCGCAGGCAATCACAATGTTATCTGCGGTAATCACTTCGTGTGTGTTATCGGCGTAGCGGATACTGATGGTATTGGCATCCACAAAACTGGCATCACCCGAGAACAGCTGGCATTGGTTTCTCTCATAGAAACCCTGGCGCATACGTGTTTGCTGATTAATCACTGAATCGGCGTGACGCAGGATGTCCGGGAAAGTGGAGCTCATTGTGCGGGAGTTATCGCTGTAGAGCGGGTTTTGGTTAAATTCGATGATTCTGCTGACGGCGTGGCGCAATGCTTTGGAAGGGATGGTTCCCCAGTGAGTACATCCGCCACCGACATTGTTATAGCGTTCGATGACAGCAACCCGGGCGCCTTGTTTAACCAGTCCCATGGCAGCGCCTTCTCCGCCAGGACCTGAGCCAATGATGATGGCATCAAAATGTGAGTGCTGTGGCATAGTTCGAAACCTATTTTTATACAAAATCACAACGAGAAAGTAACATATTACACCTATTTACCCCACATGCAGTTGTCATTTAATGGTAATGCAGCAACATTCTGACCCACTTTATGCTGTTGTATCTTTGGCTCCGACCGCTAAAAATTTTGATATAGTGAAGCGATATCAGGCGAATAATCAAAAAGAAGAATACTATCCGGATGAAGGTTATGGGCGTAAGAGCACAACAAAAAGAGCGCACGCGTCGTTCACTGATTGAGGCGGCTTTCAGCCAGCTCAGTGCCGAGCGCAGCTTTGCGAGTCTGAGTCTGCGTGAGGTTTCCCGCGAGGCAGGCATCGCGCCAACCTCCTTTTACCGGCATTTTCGCGATGTGGATGAACTGGGCCTGACAATGGTTGATGAAAGCGGGCTGATGCTGCGTCAGCTGATGCGCCAGGCACGCCAGCGCATTGCGAAAGGTGGCAGCGTGATCCGCACCTCAGTTTCCACATTTATGGAATTCATCGGTAACAATCCCAACGCATTTCGTCTGTTGTTGCGTGAACGCTCCGGTACGTCATCGGCGTTTCGTGCCGCCGTCGCCCGCGAAATTCAGCATTTTATTGCGGAACTTGCCGATTATCTGCAACTCGAAAACCATATGCCGCGCAGTTTTACCGAAGCGCAGGCTGAAGCGATGGTTATCATCGTTTTTAACGCCGGTGCGGAAGCGCTGGATGTGGATATTGCACAGCGCCGCCAGCTGGAAGAGCGGCTGGTATTGCAGCTGCGGATGATTTCCAAAGGCGCATATTACTGGTATCGCCGTCAGCAGGAACGGACGGCCGTGACTCCCCCTCAATAATATGACCAGAGGTAAAGAAAATGACCGAACAACCGAACCAGGATAATGGCACTCTGGTTTTGGCTTTGATTGCCGGGCTGTCGATTAATGGCACTTTCGATGCGTTATTCAGTTCTGTCGTAACGTTTTCGATCTTCCCGATCATTTCTCTGGTGTTAGCGGTGTATTGCCTGCACGTTCGTTACCACCGCAGTGAAATGCCGAAAGGGTTACCGGTTTTAGCCGCGGCTTGCTTTCTGCTGGGGCTGTTGCTGTACAGCACCATTGTGCGCGCGGAATACCCTGAACTGGGCTCGAACTTCGTGCCGTCGGTGATTTGTGTGGCGCTGATCTTCTGGATAGGTCTGAAGCTTAAAAAACGTAAGTCTTCCTCGCAGTAGTCCCTTTCTGATAACCCAACGAGGCAATCTGCGGATTGCCTTTTATTATTTCCCGCCAGTTAATGAACTGTCATTTCATTAATATCAAACCGATGTTCAATATTTAGAGATTGATCGCCCACTTCTTCATTTTTTTGCCATAAAGTTCGTTTGAGTGGCAAAAACCAAAAGGTTTTCATTCCTGCTCCTCGTTAATTTGAATCATGGCCGGACGAAATATTTTCGTTCGCATTCCGCCTACGCCTATAGGTGATTTAACAGAGGCAACACGGCAATGAAAACACGTAAAATCGGATTCTTTAATTACATCGCCTACGGGTCAGGCGATTTTCTGGGGGCGGGGACGACAGCCCTGACCGCAGCGTGGCTGCTCTATTTTTACACCACGTTCTGCGGGCTCTCGCCCATCGAAGCGACATTTATTTTTGCCACCGCACGCGTCGCTGATGCTGTGCTGAGTCCGCTGATGGGGTATCTCACCGATAACTTCGGCAATACCTGGCTCGGTAAGCGATTTGGTCGCCGCAAATTCTTCATCCTGTTAGGCATTCCCTGCGTGTTCAGCTACAGCTTCATGTGGGTGGGCGATATGGGATATGCCTATTATCTGCTGACCTATCTGCTGTTTGATATTGTTTACACGATGATTCTGGTGCCGTATGAAACATTGGTGCCGGAAATGACCGATGATTTCAAACAGAAAACTAAATTTTCCGGCGCCCGTATTGCTTTGGCACAGTTGTCAGCGATTCTGGCGGCCTTCCTGCCGGGTATTCTGTTGCAGCATTTTGGTAAAGATAACGCCATCTCCTTCTTCTATTCGAGCCTGGTCTTTGCCGTAATCTGCGCATTCGTTCTGACGCTGGTGTATTTCTTTACCTGGGAAAGACCGGAAGAGCTCAAATCTGAAGCCACGAAGAAAATTGAGCGCGAACGTCAGCAACTGACCCTGGCGCAAAGCCTGAAACGCCTGAAAGTCGAATTATCCTCGACGCTGCGCATCAAAATTTTCCGTCAGCATCTGGGGTTATATCTGGGCGGGTATATCGCGCAGGACGTGTTTAACGCCGTGTTCACCTATTACGTGGTGTTCGTGCTGATGCAAAGTGCTGCCACGGCCTCCAACCTTATGGGCATGATGGCCATCCTGCAATTTGTGGCGGTGATCGGCATGATCCCACTGTGTATCCGCTTTGGCCCTGCGCCTTCTTATCGTCTGGCTGTTTCTCTGTTCGGGCTGGCCGCTATCTCTTACGGCTTACTCTATTACGCAGGCATGAATGACTCGATGTCATTATTGTTGTTAATTTCCGCGCTGGCCGGTCTGGGCCGTGGGGGGATCAACTACGTGCCGTGGAACATTTACACCTATATCGCTGACGTTGATGAAACTATCACCGGCCAGCGCCGCGAAGGGATTTTCGCCGGCGTGATGACACTGACCCGTAAGGCGTCACAGGCCGGTGCGGTGATGCTGGTGGGTATTATCTTACAACTGGCCGGGTTTGTTTCCGGACAAAGCCAGCAGGTTCCGGCAGTCGGTCATACTATCCTTGGCGTGTTGGTGGTGGGTTCCCTGCTGATGCTCAGTATCGGTTTCACCATCTCTCTGTTCTTCCGTCTTAACCAGAAAACACACGGCGTGCTGACCCGCGAAACGCAGAAAATGCGTGATGCTAACCGTATCGTGCCGGAGCAAATTACGCCGGAAGACCGCGCTACGGTCGAAATGCTGACGGGGATGAAATATGAATCGCTGTGGGGTAATAACAACATCGGTTATCTGCATCGCAATAACCCGCCCCCTGAAAAGCTTACCCGTGAAAATACTGCCGAAATGCCGGTCCAGGGACGTTTATAAATTTTGAGTTCACAGGAGAACACCATGAAAGTTTTTGAAGTTAAACACAGTGCTTTGCTGCGACAGCCGGAACATTTCATTTCCCGCGGGGAACTGAAATCGCTGATCCACAACGTGACCAACAATCTGGTGAATATCGAAGATAAAACCGGTGAGTTCCTGCTGCGGTTGGACGATGGCCGCGTGATTGATACCAAAGGCTGGGCGGGCTGGGAATGGACGCACGGCATCGGGCTTTATGGAATTTATCAGTATTATCAACAGACCGGCGACGAAAAAATGCGTGCGGTGATAGATGACTGGTTTACTGCGCGTCTGGCGGAAGGTACACCGACCAAGAACGTTAATACCATGAGCCCGTTCCTGACGCTGGCGTATCGCTACGAGGAAACCGGTAATGCGGCATGGCGTCCTTATCTGGAGCGCTGGGCTGAATGGGTAATGTACGAAATGCCGCGCACAGACAAAGGTGCGATGCAGCACATTGTTTATAACAACGAAAATCATCAGCAAATGTGGGACGACACGCTGATGATGAGCGTGCTGCCGCTGGCGAAAATCGGTACATTGCTGGGTCGCCCGGAATTTGTCGAAGAAGCGACGTATCAGTTCCTGATGCACGTGCAATATCTCATGGATCGCGAGACTGGTCTGTGGTTCCACGGCTGGACATTTGACGGCCATCATAACTTTGCTCAGGCCCGCTGGGCGCGCGGTAACAGCTGGCTGACGATTGCTATCCCGGAATTTCTTGAACTGGTGGATTTGCCGGAAAACAACGCCACCCGCCGCTATTTATTGCAGGTGCTGGAAAGTCAGGTCAGTGCGCTGGCAAAATGTCAGGACGATAGCGGTTTGTGGCATACGCTGCTTGATGACCCGCAGTCTTATCTTGAAAGCTCAGCGACTGCCGGTTTCGCCTACGGCATTCTGAAAGCCGTGCGTAAACGCTACATTGACGCGTCATATGCGCCGGTAGCGGAAAAAGCCATTCAGGGCGTAATTAAGCACATCAATCCCGCAGGGGAACTGACGCAAACGTCATTCGGTACGGCGATGGGTAACGATCTCGATTTTTATCGTGAAATCGCGCTGACCTCAATGCCTTACGGGCAGGCGATGGCTATCCTGTGTCTGTCAGAATATATGCGTGTTTATTTATAATATTGTGGATAACGGAATAATATAAAAACGGGCACTCAGAAGGTGCCCGTTTTTTTGTATTCGCCGTCAGAATTTTTCCAGCAGCACACCCGATTCCATATGGTGGGTGTACGGGAACTGATCAAACAACGCCAGACGGGTCACGCGGTGCGTTTTGCTCAGGGTTTCCAGATTTGCACACAACGTTTCCGGATTGCAGGAGATATAAAGAATACGTTCGTAGCCCGCGACCATTTTCACGGTTTCATCATCCAGTCCGCTGCGTGGCGGATCGACAAAAATCGTGTTGCATTCATATCCGCTTAAATCCACATCCTGCAGACGACGGAATTCGCGCACCCCATTGAGCGCCTGGGTAAAATCTTCAGCCGCCATGCGGATAATCTGCACATTATCAATCTGGTTAGCTGCAATGTTGAATTGTGCCGCAGCCACGGAAGGCTTGGCGATTTCTGTTGCCAGCACGCGGCGGAAGTTACGCGCCAGAGCCAGCGAGAAGTTGCCATTACCGCAGTAAAGCTCAAGCAAATCGCCGGTCGAGTTTTCCGTGGCCTTCAGCGCCCATTCCAGCATCTGAATATTCATCTCAGCGTTTGGCTGGGTGAAACTGTTTTCCACCTGACGATAAATCATATCGCGGCCAGCCACCGGAAGGACCTCGTCGACATAATCCTGGTCGAGCATGATTTTGGTTTTGGCGGCACGGCCAATCAGATGGATATCAAATCCCTCGGCGCGCAGGTGGTCGCGCAGAGTACTGGCAGCCTGCTGCCATTCGTCATCAAGCTTACGGTGGTAAAGCAGCGAGGCGATGATTTTGCCGCTGTGGGTCGATAAATAGTCGATCTGAAAAATCTTGCGGCGCAATGCCGGATCCTGCCTGATGGCCGCGATAAGCACTGGCATCAGACGGTTAATCAATTCGCTGGCGATCGGGAACTGATCCACACGCACGCGGGCTTTGGTCTGCTGATCGAACATGATGTGGTACAAATCGCCTTCATCATGCCAGACGCGGAACTCGGCGCGCATACGGTAATGGCTGACAGGAGAACGGAAAACGTCAGGCTGCGGCGCATTAAAAGGCGACATCATCGCCGTGAGACGTGCGGTCTTTTCCGCCAGCTGGTCGTCGTATTGTTCAATGGGCAGGTTTTCAGGCGTCATCGGTTATCTCGTCTAACAGGAAGTAAATGGGCAAACTTTGCGGGGGATTGTAGGGAAAGTCTCCCCTATGTCTACCTTTGTTGTATTTATATCAGGAAAGTTCATCCGACATTACGGATGTCTGGATTTCCAAATGGGTTGATCGTAGGATTGCGTTTCGGCCTCATTGACTGAGTTAAAAGGGAATCCGGTGTGAATCCGGAACTGGCGCGCAGCGGTATGGGGAAATCACGGCGATAGCATTCTTTATTATGCAGACACTGTTTCTTTTTTCTCTTTCCCTTTTTATATAAAGGCAAGAGAGAAGAGGAAATGGGAAGTCATCGCCCGGTGCGGAT
Source organism: Rahnella perminowiae (assembly GCF_019049695.1). NCBI lineage: Bacteria > Pseudomonadati > Pseudomonadota > Gammaproteobacteria > Enterobacterales > Yersiniaceae > Rahnella > Rahnella perminowiae. The sequence goes on along the minus strand of NZ_JAFMOT010000172.1, from coordinate 3,321 downwards.
ATTTTAATTGATTACGATGTAATTAATTAGCCTGCAAATCCTAAGTCCGAAGACCTGCCGATGTTACGTCGCATTAATCATCGTCGTCGCGAAATACCGTCGGTGATCCTCTGCGGCATCCGCCAATTAAGTTTGGATGCTCGATTTATGACAATTAAAAAGCATGTGCTGCTGACGGCATTATCCGTCACGGCTTTTTCAGGGTGGGCGCAGGACAACACTTCCACAAACAGCAGCGATGACATGGTCGTTACTGCCAACCGTTTTCCACAACCTGTTTCTTCTGTATTAGCGCCGACGGATATCGTCACGCGTGAAGATATTGACAGATGGCAGTCCAAATCCGTAGCTGATGTATTGCGTCGTTTACCAGGCGTGGATATTGCTCAGAACGGCGGAATGGGCCAGCAGACTTCATTATTCGTTCGCGGAACGAATGCCAGTCACACATTAGTGCTGATGGATGGCGTGCGTCTTAACCAGGCGGGTATTTCCGGCGCGGTGGATATCAGTCAGATCCCTATTTCTCTTGTTCAGCGTATTGAGTTTATTCGTGGCCCACGCTCCGCAGTTTATGGTTCCGATGCCATTGGTGGCGTGGTTAACATCATTACCACGCGCGATAAATTAGGCACGACTTTGACAGCCGGTATCGGATCAAATGGCTATCAGACTTATGATGGCTCAACGCAGCAGAAACTCGGTGAGAATACGGTTCTGACGCTGGCGGGGAACTATACCTATACAAAAGGGACCGATGTGGTGGCGAATCTGCCGGATACTTACGGTGATCCGCGTCAGCCCGATCGTGATGGCTTCATGAGTAAGACACTCTGGGCAGGTCTTGAGCATCAGTTCAATGATCAGTTCAGCGGTTTTGCCCGCGCATACGGTTTTGATAACCGCACGGCCTATGACGGAACATACAGTTACGCAGACCCGGCACACAGTGATGCGTTGCCTGACACGCGCCAGTTATACAGCCGGACTTACGATACCGGGTTGCGCTTCCAGCAAGGGATCTATTCGACGCAAATCAGCGGAAGCTACAGCAATACTAAAGACTATAATTATGACCCGAAATACGGTCCGTATTCCGCTTCTGCAACGCTGGACGATTCGGATCAATACAACCTGCAATGGGGGAATACTTTCCAGGTAGGGCAGGGGACCCTCAGCGCTGGCGCTGACTGGCAGAAACTCAGCACTCAGCCAGGCACCAATTATATTACCGATGGCTACACCCAACGAAACACGGGTGTATACGCGACAGCTCAGCAAAAAGTGAGCGATTTCACTTTTGAAGGCGCAGTGCGTAATGACGATAACTCACAGTTTGGTTCACATGGTACCTGGCAAAGTAGTGCTGCCTGGGAGTTTATTGACGGCTATCGTTTGATTGCGTCTTACGGGACAGCCTTTAAAGCGCCTAATCTGGGGCAGCTATATGGCAGTTTTGGCGGTAATGCCGATCTTAAGCCTGAAGAAAGTAAAGAATGGGAAGGTGGGCTGGAAGGCCTGACCGGGCCATTAAACTGGCGTTTGTCCGCTTATCGTAATGACATCGATCAGATGATCAGTTACGACAATCAGCAATCCGGTTATTACAATGTCGATAAGGCAACAATCAAGGGGGTTGAATGGACCGGATCTTTCGATACTGGCCCGTTGAGGCATCAGGTCACACTGGAATATTTAGATCCCCGCAATGCTGAAACCAACGAGATTTTATTACGCCGCGCTAAACAGCAGGCGAAATATCAGCTCGACTGGACAGTCGCTGATTTTGACTGGTCGCTCAATTATCAGTATTTGGGTGAACGATACGATAAGAATTACAACACCAGTGAAAATGTACGTCTGGGAGGCGTGAGTCTTTGGGATCTTGCGGTGTCATATCCGGTAACGTCACATCTCACGGTTCGTGGTAGAATTGCCAACCTCTTTGATAAAGATTACGAGACGGTTTATGGCTACGAAACACCAGGACGTGAGTACAACCTTACTGGAAGCTATACCTTCTGATACAACCCAAGTGCCTGATCGCCCGACAGTGCTGGTTTTCGATTCCGGCGTCGGCGGGTTATCGGTTTATGATGAGGTCCGGCAAATGTTGCCGGACCTGCACTATATATATGCCTTCGATAATGTGGCGTTCCCCTACGGGGAGAAATCCGAAGCGTTTATCGTTGAGCGTGTGGTTGAAATTGTCAGCGCTGTCGCAAAACGTCATCCCCTCTCTGTTATTGTCATCGCCTGTAATACCGCGAGTACCGTTTCCCTTCCTGCATTACGCGCTAAATTCAGTTGCCCTGTTGTCGGGGTTGTCCCCGCCATCAAACCTGCGGCTAAATTAACCCGTAATGGCGTGGTCGGATTGCTGGCGACTCGTGCGACAGTTCAGCGTCCTTATACTCATGACCTGGTTGCTCGCTTTGCGACGGATTGTCAGATTCTGATGCTGGGTTCTGCGGAACTGGTGGAACTGGCAGAAGCGAAGCTGCATGGCGAAGAGGTTTCGTTAGTCGCAATAAAGAAAATCCTGCATCCGTGGCTGCGTTTACGTGAACCGCCCGACACGGTGGTGTTAGGTTGCACCCATTTCCCGTTGCTTTCGCAGGAGCTGTCACAGGTTTTGCCCGATGGCACGCGTATGATCGACTCGGGTTCTGCGATTGCGAGGCGCGCACATTGGCTAATTGAGACTTCTCATGTGCCGGTCCCGGTAAAAAAAGCCGATGTGGAAATCGAGTGTGTCGCTTATTGCATGGCGATGACTGCAGAAGCGCAAAGTTTGCTGCCTGTTTTACAAGCATATGGCTTCAGAAGTATCCAGGAATTGCCGCTTTAAACGGCATTTGATGAAAGATTCAGCGGTCAGTAAATTATTTGTATTTTAGGGGTTGCGGGCTTTTGAGAACTCCCTATAATGCGCCTCCACTGACCGGGAACAACGACTGACAAGTCGCCTGGCCAGGAAGAGAAAAAGAAGAATGTTCGAATGAATAATCTCTTGACTCTTCAGCGGGAAAACGTAATATACGCCTCCCGCGCCGCATAAGATTCCTTGCGAACCGCGGCATGCTCTTTAACAATTTATCAGACAATCTGTGTGGGCACTCACAAGACGATATCAGCCACTTCGGTGGCAAAAAATATCAAGTCTTAGAGTGACCAAGCAGTAATTCATTTAGTGAATTATTACGAAGTAATCTCTGAGCACCGCTTAACATGTTTAAGCAAATCGAACTTTTAATTGAAGAGTTTGATCATGGCTCAGATTGAACGCTGGCGGCAGGCCTAACACATGCAAGTCGAGCG
>NZ_JAFMOT010000014.1:0-255 GCF_019049695.1 Rahnella perminowiae | reverse complement strand
CGCAGTTGTTCTCTTCATCGTATTCAAAGAAGTAAGAGATGCCGCTGTAGGCCAGGCGGCGCGCGATGTGCGCGTATTCGCTTTCGCCGAACTGCATCATGAATTTTTTCAGCGGGTACTGTTCATTGAGCGCAAACCGGAAATCCAGCCGGTCCATGTAGTAACGCAGGAAGGTGTTTTCGGTCATGCTGATGACGCTGTCGTTCTGGTAAATCGCGTTATTGCTGCCCTGATTTAACCGGGTGACGCGGTGTT
>NZ_JAFMOT010000013.1:0-255 GCF_019049695.1 Rahnella perminowiae | reverse complement strand
ACGGCGCTATCCTGGTTGTTGCTGCAACTGACGGCCCTATGCCTCAGACGCGTGAGCACATCCTGCTGGGTCGCCAGGTTGGCGTTCCATACATGATCGTGTTCATGAACAAATGCGACATGGTAGATGATGAAGAGCTGCTGGAACTGGTAGAAATGGAAGTTCGTGAACTTCTTTCTGCTTACGAATTCCCAGGCGACGACATCCCGGTCATCAAAGGTTCAGCGCTGAAAGCACTGGAAGGCGATGCAACGT
>NZ_JAFMOT010000012.1:0-255 GCF_019049695.1 Rahnella perminowiae | reverse complement strand
ACCCCTGATAAGGGTGAGGTCGGTGGTTCAAGTCCACTCAGGCCTACCAATTCCTTCCTCCTCTTCGTTGTCGCCATGTCTCGTTTGCCCAGGCAAACTTCGCATGACTGCGCCTTGATGAGAAAGTCATTGGCTGACTCATCAGGCTGATGAGTGATTAAGGTATCTGTAAGTGACTGTATGGGGCTATAGCTCAGCTGGGAGAGCGCCTGCCTTGCACGCAGGAGGTCAGCGGTTCGATCCCGCTTAGCTCCA
>NZ_JAFMOT010000011.1:0-255 GCF_019049695.1 Rahnella perminowiae | reverse complement strand
CTCTACCTGACCACCTGTGTCGGTTTGGGGTACGATTTCGTGTTACCTGGAGCTTAGAGGCTTTTCCTGGAAGCATGGCATCAGCTACTTCACCACCGTAGTGGCTCGTTATCACGCCTCAGGGTTAATATGCAACCGGATTTACCAGGTCACACCCCCTACACGCTTGAACCGGGACAACCGTCGCCCGGCCAGCCTAGCCTTCTCCGTCCCCCCTTCGCAGTAACACCAAGTGCTGGAATATTAACCAGCTTC
>NZ_JAFMOT010000010.1:0-255 GCF_019049695.1 Rahnella perminowiae | reverse complement strand
ACTTTGCTCTTTCGAGGTCATGCGGTATTAGCTACCGTTTCCAGTAGTTATCCCCCTCCATCAGGCAGTTTCCCAGACATTACTCACCCGTCCGCCGCTCGCCGGCAAAGTAGCAAGCTACTTCCCGCTGCCGCTCGACTTGCATGTGTTAGGCCTGCCGCCAGCGTTCAATCTGAGCCATGATCAAACTCTTCAATTAAAAGTTCGATTTGCTTAAACACGTTAAGCGGTGCTCAGAGATTACTTCGTAATAAT
>NZ_JAFMOT010000017.1:0-261 GCF_019049695.1 Rahnella perminowiae | reverse complement strand
GCTAGCTTATGCCATTGCACTAACCTCACGATGTCCGACCGTGATTAGCTAACCTTCGTGCTCCTCCGTTACTCTTTAGGAGGAGACCGCCCCAGTCAAACTACCCACCAGACACTGTCCTCACCCCAGATAATGGGGCCGAGTTAGAACATCAAACATTAAAGGGTGGTATTTCAAGGTTGGCTCCACGCAGACTGGCGTCCACGCTTCAAAGCCTCCCACCTATCCTACACATCAAGGCTCAATGTTCAGTGTCAAGCT
>NZ_JAFMOT010000016.1:0-261 GCF_019049695.1 Rahnella perminowiae | reverse complement strand
GCTAGCTTATGCCATTGCACTAACCTCACGATGTCCGACCGTGATTAGCTAACCTTCGTGCTCCTCCGTTACTCTTTAGGAGGAGACCGCCCCAGTCAAACTACCCACCAGACACTGTCCTCACCCCCGATTAGGGGGCCGAGTTAGAACATCAAACATTAAAGGGTGGTATTTCAAGGTTGGCTCCACGCAGACTGGCGTCCACGCTTCAAAGCCTCCCACCTATCCTACACATCAAGGCTCAATGTTCAGTGTCAAGCT
>NZ_JAFMOT010000018.1:0-308 GCF_019049695.1 Rahnella perminowiae | reverse complement strand
TGACTCTTCAGCGGGAAAACGTAATATACGCCTCCCGCGCCGCATAAGATTCCTTGCGAACCGCGGCATGCTCTTTAACAATTTATCAGACAATCTGTGTGGGCACTCACAAGACGATATCAGCCACCTCGGTGGCAAAAAAATATCAAGTCTTAGAGTGACCAAGCAGTAATTCATTTAGTGAATTATTACGAAGTAATCTCTGAGCACCGCTTAACGTGTTTAAGCAAATCGAACTTTTAATTGAAGAGTTTGATCATGGCTCAGATTGAACGCTGGCGGCAGGCCTAACACATGCAAGTCGAGCG
>NZ_JAFMOT010000019.1:0-314 GCF_019049695.1 Rahnella perminowiae | reverse complement strand
ATGGAAGCCGCAGGTATCCCCGGAATAGGGTTTTGCCAGACGCAGCCAGCAGCTCTCAAAGCCTTTCTGCCATTCGGTGCGGTCGAAACCAAACCGGGCGCGGTACAAACCGTCGGCGCTGATATGGCCATAGGGTTCATCCGGATGTGCGCTGGAGATACGGGCAGGCAGCGTGCCGGTGACGGTTGGCCACGGCAGCAGAGCGGGGCGATACGGATGCCGGGTATTGCGTGGCACGGCGGTGAAGGTGACAAAATACGCCGTGTCGCGGGCGACGTTGGTAGAGTTCGTGGAAACTATCAGCAGGCCGTCCG
>NZ_JAFMOT010000020.1:0-346 GCF_019049695.1 Rahnella perminowiae | reverse complement strand
AAACCCGCACGCCGGAAGACCAAGGGTTCCTGTCCAACGTTAATCGGGGCAGGGTGAGTCGACCCCTAAGGCGAGGCTGAAAAGCGTAGTCGATGGGAAGCTGGTTAATATTCCAGCACTTGGTGTTGCTGCGAAGGGGGGACGGAGAAGGCTAGGCTGGCCGGGCGACGGTTGTCCCGGTTCAAGCGTGTAGGGGGTGTGACCTGGTAAATCCGGTTACATACTAACCCTGAGGCGTGATAACGAGCCACTACGGTGGTGAAGTAGCTGATGCCATGCTTCCAGGAAAAGCCTCTAAGCTCCAGGTAACACGAAATCGTACCCCAAACCGACACAGGTGGTCAGG
>NZ_JAFMOT010000173.1:0-124067 GCF_019049695.1 Rahnella perminowiae | reverse complement strand
TGCCCACCCCACCGTCCCAGAAATCAACGATATCGTCCCCCTCCCACCGGCCCCACTCCCTGCCTGGGATGGCAAGATAAAATGGCTGGAAGATCGCAAAGCGAACATTCCGCCGACCAAACCCAGCGAAGCCCTGATAGAGAAGCTGGCGAAAGACAAACAGCTCAACCCTGAAACCGGCAGGCCGCTGCCGACGTCACCGGATTTTGATAAAAGTGCCTCACTAAGTCTGCTGTGTACAAGCGGTGAACCTTGTCCGAAAAGCGGATACTGGCAGATTGCATGGCTGCCGCGCGAAGGACTCAGCCGGAACGCCATTCTTGCACTCAGGGAAGGCGAGATTATGCCCACTGACCGGGTGGAGTTTTGCCGCTCACGCCCCTGGCCGCTCAGTGACCAACTGTTCCATCAGGAGCAGCACGTTGACTGGCGGTTTGTGGGTGCAGTGTAATTTCACGTAATAATCAGCGATTCAGAGCAGCAACGGATGAATTAACAGGGATGAACAAAATGACTCAACGTATTAAAAAGTATGGGTATTCACGACTGCCACAGCCACAGCCACACACTGAGCACCGCAATCTTTACAAACAACTCCTGGATGGCGCCGGTGATAAGGAAGAGTACTGATGAGTCAAAATGATATTGTTTCTCCCGTCTCTGTTGTTGATACCAGTCAGTGCACCATCATTCCGCCCTGGTTTGTGGAAGGCACTGAATACCCGCCAGCTCTCGCAACCTACAAGCCTTTGGTCAACGGCGAAGAAGCTTTCCGCGCGGTTCATGAAGCCATCGCCAATGCCAAGAAGACCGTCGATATCATCTGCTGGGGGTTTCAACCATCCATGTATTTTATTCGGGATGGTCAGGCACCTTGTATTGGAGAGCTACTCATCAATTTGGCGCAAGAGAACAAAGTTCAGGTTCGTATTTTAGGCTGGGAGATGTTTTTAAATGCAACAGGTCTCGGCGGAGAGGCCAATTTACCCGGGTATGGCCTCATCAATTTAAAAAATCGGGCCGGGCAAACTTCTTCTGATGACCAATATACTTATGACAAAAAGTGGTTCTCGAAACACTTGTACTCAGGCGGGATGGCTGCTCAGGCACTTCGCTCTGGTAAAAATTCTGAGGATTCGTTTCCAATATTCGTCGGCCGTGGATTTGATGCCAATGAGCGCGCCGAAATCGCCTATCAGGCTTCCCGGCAGGCTCTCGATAAAAGTGTCAGCGGCGGCACAGTTTTCGCATTAACCATGGCCGCAACGCATCACCAAAAGACCGTGCTGATTGACTACGAATTACCAGAACATGCTGTCGGTTTTGTCATGGGGCATAACATGCTTGATGAATACTGGGATACTGATAAACATTCGTCTATGCACCGCCCTTCCGCCCAGGACCATTGGGAACCATACGAAGGCCCGCGCGGGTTTCTGCCCCGACAGGATATTTCCAGCCGGGTGACAGGTCCTATTCTTGAACATCTTCATGAAAATTTCGCCACCGCATGGTGTAAAGAGACCGGGGAAGACCTGATAAAGCACCGCAATGCTAAAGAAGTGGCTAAAAAACTTAAAACGCGGGCGGGTTTTGGCACTCCGATCATGGCCCAACTCCTGCGCACTCAGGCACAGGAAGGCAAACGGGATATCGAAAAGCTTTACCTGAAGACAGTGAATAACGCGACACAGTTTATATATATAGAGAATCAATATTTTCGTTGGCCACCGCTCGCCGAAGCGATAAAGAATAATATTTCCGCCCAGATTAAAGCGGGCCGTGTCCCTGAAAAAGACGGCTCTTTGTATCTCTTTGTTATTACCAATGTAACGGACGAAGGCATCGGAGCCGGAACCGTCAACACACAGCGTATGCTCGAAAGCCTTGGGCGTGCAGATACCATCCCTAATGTGACAAAAGAAATGCAGGTCGGGGGAATGAGTGACCCGCGACCAATTTATTATGATCCGCGGGACCCGGCAGCGCAGGAAAAACTGGACGAATATGAAAAAGAAATTCAAAAAATAAGAAACAGAGAAATTTTGCAGGTCAACATTCCCGGCCTGAAGGTGCATATCTGTTCTCTTGTCGCACCCGATTCACCCGAAGGTAACTGGATGCCGGTCTATGTGCATTCCAAGCTGATGATCATCAACGATGTATTCACGACCCATGGTTCCGCCAATATCAACACCCGTAGTATGCAGGTCGACAGCGAAATGAATATTGCCCATGACTGGGCCAGCGTGACTAAAGCACTGCGGCAGCGGCTGTGGAAGTTGCATACAAATGGAATAGGAATGCAGGATGATCCTACTGATGCTTTCAGAGATTGGGGGTATCTTCTTGGTGATAATGAAGATCTTCAGGGAACAAAAAAGGATGCCCCCAAAGCGTCACTGATTAAGTTTCTTTATAGCAAAGTAACACTGAAGGATCAGGACTGATGCGCAAATTATTATTTTCATTCTGTCTATTGCTGACAGCCTGTGACCAGAGCAATGCCCTGACCGCTATAAAAGCTGTAAAAAAGGATGTTCCCATGGATTTACTTTCAAATATTAATGCCAAGCTGGCCTTTTCCTGCAAACACGAAATCATTCCAGCAGCTTCTGCCGATAGCGAAATATTATTCAAATACGCCCGCTGGCTACAGAAAAATAATCTGCTGAAACAAGACAAAACGGTGGATGCTGAAACTGAACGTTTATATCGCATCGCTGCCGAGAATGGTCATTACAAAGCAAATATTAACCTGCAAAATGGTTCGTTCCGTGGGCAGTTCACTCTCACACCACATGAGCGTTTTCGCCTTAGCCAGCAGTTGATAAACGCTAAAGTTGCCAGCGGTTACTACTTTACCGCCATCTACTTGCAGCACGGCGCAGCCGGTTTAAAGGAGGATCAGGAACTGGCTCTGCGCTACTACCGTAAAGCCGCTGATGAAGGGAATCCTCAGGCACAGGCCTATGTAGGTAAGAAACTATTCCCGGCAGATATGGCTCCTAACATTTCCCGGCAAATGTGTCGTTGTGCTGCCGAACAGGGAGAGGGGGAAGCAGCAAAAGCCCTAGGAATCAACCAAAAAAATAGAGCTCTATATCTGGAATCACTTGAGGCATTTCAGTTGGGAATTGCTGCTGGTGATGAAATATCAGCTTATGCCCTGCAAAAAGGATTTGGTGAGCCTGAATCTACAAGTATGTACTATCTTGACCAGAAAAAAGATCCTGAACGTGCCCGGCGTTATGAGAAAATTGGCGAAATGCTGGGTAATTATTCCTATGCTAACCCCAGCGTCCCTGAAATCAACAATATCGTCCCCCTCCCACCGGCCCCGCTGCCTGCCTGGGATGGCAAGATAAAATGGCTGGAAGATCGCAAAGCGAACATTCCGCCGACCAAACCCAGCGAAGCCCTGATTGAGAAGCTGGCGAAAGACAAACAGCTCAACCCTGAAACCGGCAGGCCGCTGCCGACGTCACCGGATTTTGATAAAAGTGCCTCACTAAGTCTGCTGTGTAAAACCGGTGAACCTTGTCCGAAAAGCGGTTACTGGCAGATTGCATGGTTGCCGCGTGAAGGACTCAGCCAGAACGCCATCATCGCGTTCATAGAGGGCGAGATTATGCCCACTGACCGGGTAGAGATTTGTCGCTCATGCCCCTGGCCGCTCAGCGACAAATTGTTCCATCAGGACCAGCACGTTGACTGGCGCTTTGTGGGTGAAGCGTAATCTCATACAGCAATCAGCGGTTCAGAGCAGTAAAAACCAAGGATTAATTACAGGGATGAACATAATGACTACACGCATCAAAGGGTATAAGTACCTTGTTATATACGCCCCAGAATCTAAATCAGAAAAAAAATACTTGCCACAAGGATGAAATCAGAACTGCTTTACGGTAAGAGTTTTGCCCATAGTCACGCGGGCGACCCAATAGTGACTATTTCCTTAAAAAAGCAGGCGCATTTATTATAATAGGTAACACCCCCTATTATAACGAATTCAGATATAGTTTTATTAAACCTCCGGAGGTGGATTCACATATTTTTCATATCTTGCAACAAATGGTCGGAGAAGGTGGTGTTATTTTTATTACTGAAGTTGATGGCGATTTATCTTCCTTCGCAAATAAAATCAACGCAAAATTTCCAGCAAACATGACGACATGCTGGGTATGCAAAATGTTAAGTTTTAAAAAACTTTTTAGAAATAATTATCAACCTAATAAAAACCTAATTAGCAAAGATTGTGGTTGGGCAATATTTAATTCAGAAATTACAATGTCTATTTTTCATGAATGCATCATAACGATGGAGCTTCATTGACCAGAATATACTGTCTCAAATGGTATTTATTGTTCTATTTGGTGCTGGTTTTTTTCACAATAATTAGCAAACATCATTGACGTTTTCACAGAGAATAAAATGAAAGACCAAACCCTGCATTATTACGACGCCGAATTACGCTATTTGCGTGATGCGGCAAAAGAGTTTGCACAAACTCATCCTGATCGCGCCGCGATGCTTGATCTCGATAAATCCGGTACACCTGATCCTTATGTTGAACGCCTGTTTGAGGGCTTTGCCTTCTCGATGGGACGGCTACGTGAAAAAATTGATGATGACCTGCCGGAATTTACTGAAGGGCTGGTGAGCATGTTATGGCCGCACTATCTGCGTACCATACCGTCGCTTTCCATTGTGTCGCTGAGCCCGGACGTACCATTGATGAAGATGGCCGAAACAGTGCCCGCAGGTTTGGAAATCTATTCCCGCCCTGTCGGCCCTAAAAATACCGTCTGTCAGTACCGCACTACGCGCGACATGACGCTTAACCCGTTGGCCGTTTCGAAAGTGGTCATGGCGACCGAGCCGGACGGGCGTTCGGTGCTGCGAGTAAGACTAACCTGCAGCACGCAGACTGACTGGTCGCAGGTCGATTTACATCGTCTGTGTTTTTATCTGCCCGGAGAAGCTCCCGTCAGCAGTGCACTGCATCTGGCCCTCACCCGCCGTCAGGCGGCGCTGTATATACGCCTGCCTAATCAGGCTGACCGTATCAAACTGGATGGCTGGTTCTCGCCCGGCGGATTTTCGGATGAAGATCTGTTGTGGCCAAAAGGTGAAAGTGCGTTCAGTGGCTATCAGTTGCTGCTGGAGTATTTCACCTTCCGCGAAAAATTCATGTTCGTGCATCTTAACGGACTGGAATCAGTGACCTTGCCCGCCGGGATCGCTCACTTGGATCTGGAGGTGGTTTTCAACAGTCAGTGGCAAAACGACCTGCCTGTCACCGATGAAGCCATGGCGCTGCATTGTGTGCCGGTGATCAACCTGTTCACACTGGAAGCCGATCCGCTGATTATTAACGGAATGGAAAATGAATATCTGCTGCGGCCGCGCCGGTTACAGGACGGTCATACCGAAATTTATTCTGTCGATTCTGTAACAGGCTCACAGCGAACGTCGGACGCAACCTACGTGCCCTTCACCAGCTTCCGTCATCGCGGCGGCATGCAAAGACGCCATGCGCCGGAGCGTTATTTCCACACTCGCGTAAAACGCGGCGTGACCGGGCTGCATGATACATGGTTGATCCTCGGCGGACAGCAATGGGAAGTCGATCGCGAATTCACCCGCGAGCCCGTCTCCCTGAAAATTACCGGCACTAACGGTCAGTTGCCACGCAAAGCGTTGCAAAGCACTTTGCTTGACCGTTGTGAAGCCGTATTACAGATACCACTGAAAGTCAGAAATCTCAGCAAACCGACGCTGCCCTCCTATCCTCCGGCGGAAGATCACTTCCAGTGGCGGGTGCTCAGCCACCTGGGCTCCAGTTACCTTAATCTCATGAGCAGCGCGAAAGTGTTGCGCGGCACGCTGGAGCTTTACAACTGGCAGAGCGATGAGCTGAACAACCGCCGCCTGGATGCTATTCAGCGGGTACAACACCACCAGATCCAACGTTTTGAGAAAGGTTTTTTGCTGCGCGGCATTGATATCGAAGTCACGCTGGATGGCAACGGCTTTACCGGTGAAGGCGATATTCATCTGTTCGGGGAAATGCTCAACCGCTTCTTTGCGCTTTATGCTGATATCCATTTATTCAATCAGTTAACGCTTATCGTTCAGCCTGCCGGGAAATGTATCCGATGGAAAGAGAATCACAATCAGCGCCTGCCCGGCTGATCGAGCAACTTCAAGATAAACTGCCCTATACCCAGTTTTATCGTTTTTGTCAGTTGCTGGAACAAAGCCAGCCAGATGCCCCGGCGCTGGGCAGCCAATGGCAGGTCAGACACGACCCGGTGCGTTTTCGACCGCATCCGGGGATGGGATTTCCGGCCAGCGAGTTTAAACGGGTGGAAATGCCGGAACATCCGCATCTTCCGCCGACTATCCGTACCACATTTATGGGGCTGTATGGTGTGGAATCACCGCTGCCAACCGCGTATATCGACGACATTACCCAGCGTCGCGACGGTTACGAAGCGGTCAGCGACTTTCTCGATATTTTCAACCACCGGCTGATCACCCAGTATTACCGAATCTGGCGCAAATACTCATATCCCGCCACTTTTACACCCGGCGGGACAGATAAAACCTCGAAATATCTGCTGAGTCTTTGCGGGCTGGGCATAGAAGGATGTGCGCAAGAGATTGCCACGCCGGTTTCCCGCTTTCTGGCGCTCACCAGTATGATGCGGCTGCCGACACGCACCAGCGAAGGCATTATCGCATTGGTTCAGTTGCTGGCACCGGATACACAGGCGCAGATACTGGCGCATGACCGCTGCATTATTCCCCTGCGCAAGCAATTGACCATGAGTGCCAGCGCGCCGGTCAGTATGAGCAGCAGCCCGGTGATGGGGCGCCAGACCGTCGATGTGAACTGTCAGGTTCTGCTGAAACTGACCACTGAAAATCCGGATGAAGCCCGTGAATGGCTTCCGGGTGGCCAGCTTTACACCGATTTGCTGGCGTTGTTGCAGGTGTATCTTGGCTCCCGGTTGCACGTCCGTTTACAACTGTCGGTGTCACGCGCGCTGCTGCCCGATGCAAAACTTTCCTGCCAGCCGGAAAAATCCGGTGTGCTGCTGGGAAGAACCGCAGTGATGCGCAGGTTAAGGATTACATCTGCGACCCAAAATAAAACTGCAGTAATCACTATTAATCTGGGCCGCTATCAGCGCGTTCAGGAAAATCTTCATCGAAGGGAGACTGATGAATATGGCGACTATCGCTGGTAAAACCCGTTTTACATTACTGATGCTGGCAATGGTATCCACACTGGGCGGATGCGGACTGACCCAGAAAGTCAGCGACGGCACCGTCGCCATGACCAAATCCATTTTTTACAAGCAGGTGAAAACGCTGCACCTGGATATTAAGGCGCGCGACGCCATCAACAACAATACCAACGGTGCTCCGCTCTCCACCGTAGTGCGCATCTATCAGTTAAAAGATCGCAAAGTGTTTGATGATACTGATTATCCATCGCTTTTTGCACAAGACAGTCAGGCAATTAACGCCGATCTGTTGGCAGGAAAGGACATCCGGATCCGTCCGGGTTCGGCTGTCACTATCGACACGCCGTTGGATGAAAAAGCGCAGTATGTGGCAGTCGCAGGCATGTTCCTGTCGCCAGATATGAAGAACAATACCTGGCGTATCGTGCTGAGCCGAGACGATCTGGATCCGGATAAGGCGCGCCAGATTGAACTCAATAACCAGGGAATGAGTTTGCTGCCGCTGAAGGACAAGTGATATGTCACAACCCTCACTCTACGAAATGCTGCTCGGCAACTTTGCCGGTGGCCTCGGTCTGCACAACGTCAGCGAAGAAAATCAGGTGATCCTCTCCGTGCTCGACAACATGCAGCGCATTCTCAACTGTCGCGCCGGAACGCTCAGCCATCTGCCGGATTACGGCCTGCCGGATATGAGTAAAATCCTGCACGGAATGCCCGGCACGGCACATTCACTGCTGGATGTCTTGTCAGAAACCCTGCTGAAATACGAGCCGCGCATCAAAAAGCTGCACGTGATTTTATTGCCACAATCCAGACCAGGGCATCTTGAATATGCCATTGACGCCGAGCTGAAAGAGCTTGGCTTAGTGCGTTTCGGTACGGAATTTATGCCGGAAGGCCGTGTGCTGATGCGCCATATGAAACAGCAGAATTACGTCAGTTAAGGAAAACGATTATGTCGATTGAACGCCAGCTGCGCACCGGGGGTGACCCGCGTGCGCTGGCTGATTACGCCGTTTTACGCGAAGAAATGAGCAAGTTAACCCATCCGGCACGCCCGGATGTGCACTGGCAAAAAGTGGAGCAGTTATGCCTTAACCTGTTCCAGCAAAATGGCATCGAACTGCAAACGGCGTCGTGGTACACACAGGCCAGAACGCGGTCAGCGGGTATGTCAGGATTAAATGAAGGGCTCGCGATCCTCGAAGCATTGCTCTCCCGTCAGTGGACGGGATTATGGCCGCATCCGGCTCACGCGCGGATGGAAATACTCTCGGGTCTGAGCCAGCGCCTGCAGCAGATATTGCGCAGCATGGCGCTGGAATATCATGATTTATCAGCTATTTATCAGGCGGAGAAACTGCTCAATGCATTGTGTGATGTTTTGCAGCGCCTTGAACTTAAACACATCAGCCAGCTGGAAGCACTGAGCAGTTTTCTGCACGGGGCTGCCGTGAGGCTGGAAAATATGCACGCGGCCAGTGATACGACAATCGTATTGCCTGCGGCGGCACCAGAGAACACAGAAAAAAGATGGGCTACGCAAGCCCGCGAGCAGTGGGTTTATGTCGCACAGACTGAGCCCGCAGAACTGCAGGAGAAAGTTGCCCCGCCCGTGACGATTAAACACCCGGTTCAGTGGAAAGGTTTTCTCGCCGGCATCATGGCAACATTGCTGGCTGGTGGCGGAGTCTGCGCAGCTTTCACGGCGTTTTATCATCCGCTATCCGGTGAGCAACTAATGGCGACGCTGCCGGTAATACCACAACCCCTGAATGCCCAGACACTGGAAAAAATGAAAAACCAGCAGGCTGAAATGTTGCATCGTGAAGCACCGGCGTTTCTGGCTGCCGCGCAGCAGCAAACGCGCCAGCTGGCAACCTTGTCGCCGCACTGGGCGCAGGATACCGGGTCACATCTGGTCAGCCAGGCACTGATACTGTGGCCTGATAATCCCGCCACCGCCGCACTGGCAAAAAACTGGACACAGCAACTGAATGCCAGCGCCGTGCCGCCGGAAAGTCTCAACGGCTGGCAACAGGCGAATGCTCAGTTGCAGCAACTGGCGGACAAACTCAACGGGCTGGATGAACAACGCGGTAAATACATGACCGTTTCACAGCTTAAATCGTCGGTGTTCGCTATCCAGCAGGCGCTGAACAGTGCCCCGCCGGTTGAGGAATCACTGAGAAAACTCGCCGATATGCGGCAACAGAATACGGCTATCCCGCCACAGCTGATACTGCAACTCGACAATCAGTTTACGCAGTTACTGAACCGGTACGCCTTACTTATCGAGACCTTACCGGTAGCTGCACGGTGAAGACAGACTGCTGACATTCACGCCGTTTTTTTACCGGGGCCGGGCATAACAGGTGGCGCGGAAACCAGCCCGGCCCTGACGCCCGCAGCGGCTTACCTCTTATATACCCGTCCGGTTAATGCCGGACGAAAGCATGGAGCACTGCTGTTTTTATTCATTCCGCCTTGCGGCTCAAATGTAAAAAAATGCTACAAGCATTACCTTACGGCTGCTTTTTTGGGCAAAATCGATGACATAAATTTACATTGCATTAAAAATAGGAATGCGCTGTCGCCACTGCTGATTTAACTTTCTTGTTACCAATTTTGCACACAACAAGCCATTACCCGATGCAGAGAAATTACATTTGAAAAACATCAAAACTTTTTGATCCAGATCAATGCAACAACTTGGCCCCTTAGTTTTTGTGGTTAATTCCCCTGCTGCCGCTTTCCCGCAAAATTAGTTTTTCCACTCTTGCGTTTTAACCGCGCTGAAAGTGTTTCAACGACTAATTTCCCTGCGGAACCGTCCCTGTTAATCCCCTCACACGCTGTGCTTAAATCGGCTTCTCGCGAAACCCCGGCAGTCCCCCCTTTCATTCTAGACTTCACCTGCGAATGTCAGACATCGCCGGTTCCCGTACCGGTATTACTGTTTGGAAGGGTAACCTGACACACAAAAAGAGGTTGTTATGTTTGGTCTTGATGCGCTAGAACTGGCCCGTATCCAGTTCGCCTTCACCGTCTCTTTTCATATCATTTTTCCCGCTATTACTATCGGGCTTGCCAGTTTTCTGGCTGTCCTGGAAGGCATGTGGCTGAAAACAAAGAAAGAGGCTTATCGCGACCTGTATCATTTCTGGTCGAAAATTTTTGCCGTTAACTTCGGTATGGGCGTGGTCTCCGGTCTGGTGATGGCTTACCAGTTTGGTACCAACTGGAGCATGTTCTCCTCCTTTGCGGGCAGTATTACCGGCCCGCTGCTGACGTACGAGGTGTTAACCGCGTTCTTCCTGGAAGCCGGTTTCCTCGGCGTGATGCTGTTCGGCTGGAACCGCGTCGGACCTGGCCTGCACTTCTTCTCGACCTGTATGGTAGCGCTCGGCACATTGATGTCGACATTCTGGATCCTCGCCTCCAACAGCTGGATGCAGACCCCGCAGGGCTATGAAATTGTTAATAATCTGGTGGTTCCGGTCAGCTGGATGAAGATTATCTTCAACCCGTCATTCCCGTTCCGCTTAATGCATATGACCACTGCCGCGTTCCTCGCCTCTGCATTCTTCGTCGGGTCTGCTGCGGCCTGGCATTTGTTGCGCGGTCGCGATACGCCAGCCATCCGCACCATGTTATCGATGGCGATGTGGATGGCGCTGATCGTCTCGCCCATTCAGGCATTCCTCGGCGATGCCCACGGTCTGAATACCCTGAAATATCAGCCCGCCAAAATCGCGGCCATTGAAGGTCACTGGGAAAATAAAGACAACAAACCGTCCCCGCTGGTGCTGATTGGTTATCCGGATATGAACCGTGAAGAAACCCGTTACGCGATTGAAATCCCGTATCTGGGCAGTCTGATCCTGACGCACAGCCTGACGCATCAGATCCCGGCGCTGAAATCCTTCCCGAAAGAAGACCGCCCGAACTCTTCGGTTATCTTCTACACCTTCCGCATTATGGCCGGTCTCGGCATGCTGATGATTTTGCTGGGTGTACTGAGCCTGATCCTGCGCCGTGGCGGCAAAATGTATACCTCTAAAGCGTTCCTGCGCTTTGCTTTCCTGATGGGGCCTTCCGGTCTGCTGGCGTTACTGGCGGGGTGGATCACCACGGAAATGGGGCGTCAGCCGTGGGTGGTTTACGGCCTGCTGCGTACTAAAGATGCGGTCTCTAACCATAATGTGCTGCAAATGAGCGTCAGTCTGATCCTGTTCATCGTCATCTATTGCTCGGTGTTTGGTGTCGGTTACGGCTATATGATGCGTCTGATCCGCAAGGGTCCGCAGGCGCATGAAGGAGAAGCTGTTGATCACGGAGGTCCCGGCCAGCACCGCACGCCCGCACGTCCGCTGTCTGCTATTTCCGAATCACTGACCGACGAAAATAAGGAAGCTTGATAATGGGTATCGACTTACCGCTGATCTGGTTTTTGATCATCATCTTCGGCGTGATGATGTATATCGTGATGGACGGCTTCGACCTGGGCATCGGTCTGCTGTTCCCGCTGGTCAAAAAAGAGCACGACCGTGACGTAATGATGAACACCGTTGCGCCGGTATGGGATGGTAACGAAACCTGGCTGGTGCTCGGCGGTGCGGCGCTTTATGGTGCATTCCCGCTGGCCTACTCAGTGATTCTGGATGCACTGACTATTCCGCTGACCCTGATGCTGTTTGGTCTGATCTTCCGTGGTGTGGCATTTGAATTTCGTTTCAAAGCCAGCCCGGCCAAACGTCACGTGTGGGATAAATCCTTCATCTGCGGATCGGTGATCGCCACCTTCTGTCAGGGCGTGGTGCTGGGTGCTGTGATCAACGGCATTCCGGTAGTGAATCGCACTTACGCTGGTGGCGCACTGGACTGGCTGACACCGTTTACGCTGTTCTGTGGTTTTGCGCTGGTGGTGGCTTATGCCCTGCTCGGCTGCACCTGGCTTATCATGAAAACCCAGGGCGAATTGCAGGAAGCGATGCACAAAATCGCCAAACCACTGCTGGTGGTATTCCTGCTGGTGACGCTGGCCGTCAGCCTGTGGACGCCGCTGACGCACACTGATATCGCCACCCGCTGGTTCTCGCGCCCTAACCTTTATGGGTTCCTGCCAGTACCGGTGCTGGTGGTGCTGGTCTCGGTGTGGATGTTCCGTGCCATCAGTAAAAATGCGCATCATGCGCCCTTCCTGCTGACACTGGCACTGGTGTTCCTGGGCTATACCGGCCTGGGGATCAGCATCTGGCCGAACATCATCCCGCCGTCCATTTCTATCTGGGAGGCCGCTTCACCGCCACAAAGTCAGGGCTTTATCCTGGTCGGCGCCCTGTTCATCATCCCGATTATTTTGGTGTACACCTTCTGGAGCTACTACGTGTTCCGCGGGAAAGTCACGCCGGATCAGGGTTATCACTGAGGAATCGCATTATGAATCTCATCAGAAAAATGGATGGCAATAACATTACTAAAGCCCCGTTTTTAAAGCGTGTCGGCTGGATGGCCGTCATCTGGGGCGGCAGTGTGCTGGCGTTATTTGTTGTGGCATCGGTGTTTCATCTGCTGATGTTTGCGGCGGGAATGAGAAGTCATTAAGTGCAGAAAGTCGGAGGGGTTTAGCAGACGACACTGCTCTGCCTTCTCCCTTTTTATTTCTCCGGCAGCAGCCGGACAAAACCCGGAAATGGCAGATTTCGGCAACAAAAAGCCCGCTCGGAAGCGGGCTAAAAACAACAAAACAGACTTTTGTCTCAACTTTCTTATTATCTCCCTGGTGCAGGATTTCTTATTCTTTCACCGTCTCCTCAAGCGTGAAACGCCCTAACGGATTCTGGTGGAAATCTTTGATATTTTTACGCGTCACGTTGCGATACGGGCTGTAATACAGGTCAATCCAGTTCACGTCGGCTTTCGCCATTTTCTGCAAATCGATGTACATCTGCTCACGCTTCTTCGGATCCATTTCCACCCGGGCGGCAGCCACCAGCGCTTTCACTTTGTCATTGTGATAACGCGTCATGTAATTCATGTTCGAGTCGTGGCCCAGCGTAAAGGTGGTTTTCTGATCCGGGTCGAGAATGTCGTTAGTCCAGTACATCACCGAAATGTCATAATCTCCCGCCACTAACATGTCCCAGCTCTGGCTCGGATCCACTTTCTGCAAGTTGGCAGTGATCCCGGCTTTTGCCAGTTGCTGTTGCAGCAGTACGGCAATCTGTTCATCCACCTCATCACCGGCATTCACCAGATATTTCAGGGTCAGGTTTTTCACCCCGGCCGCCGCCAGCAGTTGTCTGGCTTTTTCAGGGTCGTACGGGCGTTGCAGGTTACCGGCGTAATGATACAGCGCCCCGTCAGGGATGTAGGAGTTGGCGATTTTGCCGTAACCGAACGTCACGGTATCGATAATGGCTTTTTTATCGATGGCGAAATCCAGCGCCTGACGCACTTCCACTTTGCCCAAATCCCCGTGGGAATGGTTGATCAGCAGGTGATCCTCACGGGTAGAGGTATCCAGCTCGACCGCCAGTTTCGGGTCTTTTTGCAGCGATGAGATGCGTGAGAACGGGATCGACAGCGCCGCGTCAATTTCTCCGGCCTGCACTTTCAGCATGCGGGTATTGTCATCCGGCAGCGTCAGCCACTCGACACCATCGAGTTTCACTTTCGCGGCATCCCAGTAATATGGGTTTTTCACCAGTTCGACTTTCTCGCCGCGTGTCCACTCTTTCACGCTGAACGCGCCGGAACCGACCGGATGTTCCGCAAAGTCATCCGCACCCTGTTTGGTCAGCGCCTGTTGCGAAATCACCGAGGCATTCGGCAGCGCCAGCTGCGACAGAAACGCCGCCGATGGTGTTTTCAGGGTAATGATCAACGTATGAGCGTCGGGGGCTTTCAGCGTATCGATAATACTGTACGAATCCTTCCACAGCGATCCGGCATCATCACGGATACGCGTCAGGCTGAACACCGCATCGGAAGCGGTCACCGGCGTGCCATCAGAGAATTTCGCCTCACGCATTTTCAGCGTATAGGTTTTGCCGTCCGGCGAAATCGTCCAGCTTTCCGCCAGACCCGGCAGCAGTTTGGTGCCGGTGTTATCAACACGCACCAGCGGATCAAAGACATTGGAGAACACCCAGTTATCGGCGTTTTGCGCTGACCTGATCGGATCAAATGTAGTGCTGTCTTCACGACGACCAATGGTCAGCACCCCCGCCGCTTGCGCCATTTCGCTGACCAGACTCAGCGCCAGCAGCACTCCGGCGGCCACAACGTTAAAATGCTTTTGTTTCATATAACATTCCTTCAGTCATCGGATTAATTCCGTCGCTTTTGTGGTTTTCAAGAACACAGGCGAAGGCATGGTCGGCAATGTGCCGGGTTTCGGGTGCCGCACCCTGTCTGCACTCAGGCAGCGCAAAGGCACAGCGTGGATGGAAAGCGCAGCCCGCAGGCAGCGAAACCGGGCTGGGTGGTTCACCCTGTAACGGATGCTCCGGCAGCGGCCGGTCGGGGTCGATTTCAGGAATGGCCGCCACCAGCGCGGCGGTATACGGATGTCGCGGCGCGCTAAACACCGTTTGCGTCGGCCCGCTTTCGACAATACGCCCGAGGTACATCACCGCTACGCGGTCACACAAGCGGCGCACAATCGCCAGATCATGGGCGATAAACAGGATCGCCAGACCCATACTTTCACGCAGATCCATCAGCAGATTGATAATCTGCGCCTGAATCGACACATCCAGCGCCGCAACACATTCATCGGCGACGATCAGGCGCGGTTCGATAGCCAGCGCACGGGCAATACCGGCGCGCTGACATTGCCCGCCGCTCAATGCCTGCGGACGGCGTGTGGCATGTTCCGGGCTTAGCCCGACCAGGGTCAGCAGCGTATTAATCCGCGCGGGAATCTCCGCTTTCGTCACTTTCCTGTGTACCCGCAGCACCTCGCCGATACTTTCGCCAATCGTCTGGCGCGGATTGAGTGAGGAAAACGGATCCTGAAAGATCATGGCGGTTTGCCGGCGCAGACGGGCAATGTCGGGTTTCATACCTTCGGTAATCAGTTGCCCGTTAAAGCGAACCCGTCCGGCGCTGGTGTTTTCCAGCTGCAACATCGCCCGGCCAAGGGTACTTTTTCCGCTGCCTGATTCACCAACCAGCCCCAGCGTTTCGCCTGCACGGATGTGCAGTGATACGCCATTCACAGCCTGAACGTGGCGCTTTTTAAAACCAAAACCGGAAACCGGAAACGTCACGCAAAGATCTTCCACTTCGAGTAGCGGGTAAGGTTGCACAGTGAGATCAGGCAAATGATTCATTTCCCCTCCCGTGGATCAGCGGATGATGACAGGCGGTGGCGTGGCTGCCCGTTTGCATCGCGGGCTGGCTGTCCCGGCACAACGCCGTCGCCTGCGCACAGCGCGGATGAAAACGGCAACCGGACGGGAATCGTGCCGCTACCGGCGGCTGACCGGGTAACGTGATCAGCCGTCCGGCGCCACCTTCGCTGACCGGCTGGCAGTCAATCAGGCCACGGGTGTACGGATGCAGTGCCTGCGCCAGTACCGGGCGTTTTTCACCGGTTTCACACAAACGTCCGCCGTACATCACCGCGATGCGGTCACAGGTTTGTGCCACCACGCCCAGATCATGAGTGATCAGAATGATGGCGATACCCAGCCGGTCACGCAGATCGCGGAGCAGATGCAAAATCTGCATCTGTACGGTGACATCCAGCGCCGTGGTCGGTTCATCGGCAATCAGCATTTTTGGTTCGCAGGCCAGCGCCACGGCGATCATTGCCCGCTGACGCATGCCGCCGGAAAACTCATGCGGGTAGTTATCTGCCCGTCGCTGTGGGTCCGGAATACCGACCTGACGCAGCAGTTCCACTGCCTGTCCCTGTGCCTCACGGCGGCTGGCCCCAAAATGCAGACGGCGGCTTTCGGCAATCTGCTGGCCTATGGTCATCACCGGATTCAGATGACTGGCCGGATTCTGGAAAATCATGCCAATTTCGCGCCCGCGAATGGCCGTCATGCGTTTATCGCTCAGGGTCAGTAAATCGGTACCGTTCAGGCGGATTTCGCCGGTGCGGATATGCAGCCCTTCGCCCGGCAGCAGGCGCATCATGGCACGGCAACTCAGCGTTTTACCGGAACCGCTTTCGCCGACCAGTCCGAGAATATCCCCCGCATTCAGCGTCAGCGAAAGCCTGTCTACCAGCGCCACACCCTGCCGGTCTTCAATGGTCAGGCCGGAAACCTGCATTAACGTCATGGTCGCTCCCCCAGTTTGTCACCCAGTCCGTCCGCCAGCAGGCTGAAACTCATCGCCAGCACCACAATCGCCAGGCCGGGGAAGGTTGTTATCCACCACGCCGTGGTAATAAAACTCTGGCCTTCAGCGACCATCACACCCCATTCTGCGACCGGCGGCTGAACGCCGAGGCCGAGATAACTCACCGACGCGCCGCTGAGTAACACCAGCACGCAGTCGGACATTGAGAACACCAGCGAACTGGTCAGCGCATTGGGCAGCAAATGCAAAAGTAAGATACGCGGATGGCTGTAGCCCAGGCTGCGCGCGGCCAGAATAAAATCCCGGTGTTTAAGCGTCAGCACCTGCGAGCGCACCAGACGGGCATACGACACCCAGCCGACCATGGCCATCGCGATATAAAAACTGCCCAGTCCCGGCCCGAGAATGGCAATAATCGACAGCATCAGCACCAGAAAAGGAAACGCCAGCACCACGTCTATCACCCGCATGAAAAAGGTGTCCACTGCACCGCCGAGATACCCCGCAAACGCGCCGGTCAGCGTGCCGAAGATAAACGGAAAAATGACGCCAATCAGACAGATTTGCAGATCAATCCGTGCGCCCCACATCACACGGGAAAGAATGTCGCGGCCAAAGTTATCGGTGCCGAAAGGATGGGTGAACGATGGCGGTGACAGTGTCACTGATGCATCCTGCGCTATCGGGTCAAACGGCGCGATCCACGGGCTGAGCAGCGCAATCAGAACCCAGACACTGAGCATCACAATCCCCAGCAGCAACGCCTGCTGGCGTGGCAACCAGCGCAGATGAAAATATCCCATTCGCTGTGTCGCAATCTTTTCGGTCATGCTCATAGCTTCACCCTCGGATCCAGCGCCACAGTCAGTAAGTCCGCCAGCAAATTCACTGCGACCGTCGCCAGCGCAAACACCAGTACCACCCCCTGCACCACCATGTAATCACGGCTGATAATGGCTTTCACCAGCAACTGTCCCATGCCGGGAATGGCAAATACGCTTTCAATCACCACCGTGCTGCCAATCAGCCAGCCGATATTCACCGCCAGCAGATTGACCGTCGGCACCAGCGAGTTGGGCATCACATGTCGCCAGAAAATACGGTTTTCGTTCTGTCCCCGCGCACGGGCGGCGGTAACGTAATCATTCTGTAACTCCATCAGCAGACTGGCGCGAAGGTTACGGGTCAGTACCGCCGACAGCGCCAGCGCAACGGTCAGGCACGGCAGAAACAGATGATGAACCCGCTCACCAAAGTCGCTGCCATAGCCCGACACCGGAAACCAGCCGAGTGACAGGCTGAACAGCAAAATCATCATGATCGCCAGCCAGAACGCCGGTAATCCGAGGCCGATAGTAGAAAGTAAACGGATCACCTGATCCGCCAGCCGCCCGCGATGTCGCGCCGCCCCGGCTGCCAGCGGCACGGTGAACAGCATCGCCAGCACCACGCTGCCGAGCACCAGATACAGCGTGGGTTCAATACGCGACATGATAAGCTTCAGCGTATCCACGCGGTAAATCAGTGACTTGCCCATCTCGCCATGAAACAGATTGCGCAGAAAATAGAGATATTGCTGCCAGACCGGCAGATCCAGCCCGTACTGCAAACGGATGCGGGCAATAGCTTCCGGTGTGCTGCGCACCCCGAGCAGGATCCGCGCCGGATCGCCAGGTATGGCACGCACCATCGCGAAAGTCAGCATACTTATCCCCAGCAACACCGGCAGCAGTTGCAGCGGTCGCCATAACAAAAATCGGTAACGGTGCATGACAATCCTCTTAATGGCAGTTTCTGGTGCAGAGCGAGAGTCTTTTCCCCTGTGGCTTTACGTTAGCCGCAGCCAGACTCCCCCGGTAGTTAGCAAAAATACTAGGTTTGCACCCGCAGCGATGTGGCACCGGGATTGCATAATTTTTCTTTAACAAGTGAGGTTGAGCAAAATCGATGCCCGATCAGCCTATTTAGCCCGGAAAGAAATGATGTGGAGATAAATTCATGAAGCTCGCGGTGCAAGAGAGTGCAGTGTCTTTACGGGAAACCACCGTTGATGGTGCGTTTGATCAGCTTTTCGCCCAGACCTCGCGCCTGGGGTTTGATGCCCTGATTTACGATTACACGCCGGTACCGCGAACGCTCCAGGGCGAGCTGATCACGCCGTCGTTGTTGAGGATGTGCAATGTGCCCGGCGATATGCAGAGATTATGGCTGGAGAGCGGGTATTATCAGGTCGATCCGGTACAGCATTACGCCCTCGAAAGCTGCGCACCCTTTGTCTGGTCTTATCAGCGCCCGGACAATACTTCGCTGCAAAACCGACTCAGTGAACTCAATAAACCGGTTACCCATTACATGTGCGATAACAACATGCCGAGCGGTGCAACGGTGCCACTGCATTTACCGAACGGTGGCTTTGTGACCGTCACGGGCATTCATACCGGTGCGGGGCATGAGCTGGATATTCATGATGTACTGGCCGAACTGAGCCTGCTGGCGCTGACCTTTCAGGAGTGCGTGTTTCCCCTGTTCGACAGCAGCATTCTCACCTGCCGCCATGTGCATTTAAGCAAGCGCGAACGCGAATGTCTGACGTGGGCCGCGCAAGGGTTAACCGCCAAAGAGATTGCCCGCAAACTCAGCCGGTCAATTGCCACGGTCACGCTGCATCTTAATACCGCAACCCGTAAACTGGGTGCCAGTAACCGTGTGCAGGCGGTGGTGCGCGCGATGCATTACCGTTTGCTCGACAGCTGATCTGCCCGGTTTTCTATCTTTTTTACTAGCTGTTCAGCGCAGCCCCGATGTTTACCCTGTAAAGATTATTCACCGGCAGGGGAAACAAAATGTACAACATCACTGAAGGCTATGCATCGTTTCAGGAATACCAGACCTGGTATCGCATCTGTGGCGATTTAAACAGTGGCAAAACGCCGCTGGTCATTGCCCACGGCGGCCCCGGCTGCACCCATGATTACGTCGATGCTTTCCGCGATATCGCCGAAACCGGCCGCGCGGTGATCCATTATGATCAGATTGGTAATGGCCGCTCGACGCACCTTCCTGACAAACCGGCTGACTTCTGGCAGCCGTCATTTTTTCTGGCGGAACTGGACAATCTGCTACGCCATCTGGGTATTGAAAAGGATTACGCGCTGCTCGGTCAGTCCTGGGGCGGCATGCTCGGTGCTGAACACGCTGTTACCCAACCCCCGGGCCTGAAAGCGCTGGTCATTGCCAACTCTCCGGCCTCAATGGCACTCTGGCTGCAGGCCGCCGCCCGCCTGCGCAGCGAACTGCCGCCGGACGTTCAGGAAACCTTACTGGCACATGAAGCCGCCGGAACCCTCGACAGCGCGGAATACAAAGCCGCGTCGCAGGTGTTTTATGCCCGTCATGTCTGCCGCCTCGATCCGTGGCCGGAGGAAGTAAAACGCACTTTTGCGGCAATGGACCAGGATCCGACCGTGTATCTCGCCATGAACGGCCCGACCGAATTCCACGTTATCGGCAGCATGAAAAACTGGACGGTGATCGACCGTCTGCCCGCCATTAATGTGCCGGTATTGCTGATTTCCGGTCGCTACGACGAAGCGGCCCCCGAAGTGGTGCAACCGTTCGCGGATTTCATCAAAGACGCCGAATGGGTGATTTTCGAAAATTCGAGCCACATGCCACACGTCGAGGAACGTGAAGCCTGTATGAAATGCGTGGAAGGATTTTTGGCGAGCCACGGCTCACTCTGATAACGCTTAAAGGCTGCGTCGACATTATGCCGAAGCAGCCTGAAAGGGAGTTATTCGCAGATTGATTAACGGCTGGCACCGGGCGATTGCCCGGAAATGCGCTTATAAGCCCGGCTAAAAGCGGCCTGTGAGGTATAACCCAGACGAAACGCGACGGTCTCGATAGAAATCTTACTGTCTGCGAGCCACTGCGTGGCGAGTTGCATCCGCAGTTCTGTCACGTAACGCAACGGCGATACGCCAATCATGGTTTGAAAACGCGCGGCAAAAACCGAGCGCGAGATGTGCGACTCTGCCGCCAGCTCCGCCACTGTCCAGTTCCTGCCCGGCTGCCGGTGCAGCGCCAGAATTGCCTTTGCCAGCCGTGGCTCCCGCAATGCAGCGGCAATGCCAGAGGCATTTTCACATCCGCATTCAACCCACCCCCGGACAATCATTGCCGCGGCAACTTCCGCAAGCCGGGCCAGAATGCCTGCAAAGCCGATGCGGCCGGAGCATATTTCACGTTTCATTGCGTCAATTACCGGCAACAGTCCGGGATAACGTTCGCCTTTGGCATCCGCCACCATGGTGTCCGGCATCAGTTTGCCCAGACTTTGCATTCCGCCCAGATCAAACTCCATGCAGCCATAAAAAAGAATCGCGCCCGGTATCGTGTCCGTACTTGGGCAGGTATCCACACCACTCACCGCTTCTCCCAGGGGCGCGACATCGAAGTCGTCAATATCCTGAGCGGTATTGTCTGGTTCAGAAAGAAGCTGATGTGCCATTCCATGCGGCAGAAAAACGACATCCCCGGCAGACAAGGGGTGAAGCACGCCATCCCCGGTATTAAGGACAGCAGAACCGACGGCAAGATAGTGAAAATAAGCATGGCCGGGCCTTGGTTTGAAAGCCATGCCAAACTCAGGGCCGGTCTGGATGCGACGATATTGCACACCGCGCAGACGCATGCCTGTCAGGAGTTCACTGATCAGGTCAGATGAAAGGGCAAAGGGATCGTGCTGTGTCATTTCAGGAGTAATAGTCAAAAAACAAGGATTACGAATCATAGATCATCTCAACCATCCTGCCTAGAATTTGAGCTACGTTAATTTTCAGGAATGTTTGAAATGAATCATAAAACGCAGGGCTCAGCGCCCGCGATCCAACGAGATGTGCAACAGGCTCCGCCGGCGTGGATGGCCGTCTTCTCCCTCACCATGGGCGTGTTCGGCTTGCTCACGGCGGAATACCTGCCAGCCAGCCTGTTAACGCCCATGGCCTCAGATCTGCAGGTGACGGAAGCCTTAGCGGGTCAGGCGGTGACGGTCACCGCTGTTATCGCGCTGTTTGCCGGGCTGCTGGTTCCGGGTCTGACGCGTAAGCTTGACCGCAGAACCGTCCTGTTAAGTTTTACCGTGCTGATGATCGCCTCAAACCTGCTGGTCGCCCTTTCCTCAAGCCTTGTCGTGTTGCTGGTGATGCGGATCCTTCTTGGCGTCGCGCTGGGCGGATTCTGGAGTATGGCCGCAGCGGTGGCGATGCGGCTGGTTCCGGAGAAATTCGTGCCGAGAGCCCTGTCGGTTATCTTCAGTGGCATCGCCGTAGGAACCGTCGTTTCGGTGCCGCTGGGAAGTTTTCTCGGTGAGCTCTATGGCTGGCGCAGCGCGTTTATTGCCGCGGCTCTGGTGGGAGGGGTCACGCTTGCTTTTCAGTGGTTCACATTACCGCGCATGGCTCCCCGTCAGGTTACGCATACAGAATCAGTCTTAACCTTACTGCGCCGTCCCGGCATTGCAACGGGGATGTTTGGTTGCGTGCTGGCACATACCGGTCAGTATGCCCTGTTTACGTATATTCGCCCTTCTCTGGAAAGCGTGAGTCATATTGATGCGGGCGGACTGGCCCTGCTCTTGCTCGGATTCGGTGTGGCCAATTTTGCAGGTACATTGCTGGCTGGCTGGGTAATGACTTACAGCCTTCGTCTGACGCTCATTGTGATGCCTTGCCTGGTCGGCATCGCGGCATTGGGAATGATATTACTGCCCGTTCAGATAACCGGGCTCACTCTGCTGGTTTTGCTCTGGGGGCTGGCATTCGGCGGTGTGCCCGTCGCCTGGTCAAACTGGGTAACCCGCTCGGTGCCCGATCAGGCTGAGAGCGCAGGAGGCATGGTGGTGGCTGCCGTGCAATCTTCTATCGCGGCCGGTGCGGCACTGGGAGGTGTCATGTTCGGACTGGGGGGGATCTCCGGGGTATTTATTACCGCGGGTATTGTGATGTTAAGTGCCGCGCTGATCATTGCCTTGTGCGTCAGGGTCGGTCTGTCCGGAGACGGTGCAGAAAGCGCGTCCTTCCAGCACGGATAGCGTCAGGAAATACGCTGACAATCTTTCAGTAAATTCCTAAAAATAACTAAAATTAATTCCACACAAACATTGTTGCTATCGTGTTCAAATACTCAATTTATCATCATGTTAAAACTGTTTCCGGCTTATTTCCGTGAACAGGTCAGGGCTATAACAGTTATATTAAAATTGAGTCTGCGTTTTAGAGGTACGTTTTATTCCCGGCGTAGGTAAAACAAACTGATAAGACATAAAAACTTATTAATCAATAGATTATATTGTGGTAGCAACAATGTTTTCAATTTTCATACAATGTAGCCGGGAAATAAAATCATTTTGAACCCGTGAACAACCATGATCACACCCCATTGAATTATAAATATAAAAAATAAAATCGCCTGAACTGTTATAGTACTTTTTCACGAAACTGTATCTACTTCTAAAAATAATCTCAGTGCACAATCGTTTCGACTAAAATCCGTATAAATCGCAAGTATACAATTTATGTTACGTTTAATTAACTTGTCCCATTTTCTCTATAGGGGATGTAAGCAATGTTTGGATTAGATGCTTTTCACCTGGCAAGAATACAATTCGCTTTCACCGTTTCTTTTCACATCATATTTCCTGCCATTACGATCGGGCTGGCAAGTTTTCTGGCTGTGCTTGAAGGAATGTGGCTGAAAACTGGCCATCGCAGTTATCGGGATCTCTATCATTTCTGGTCCAAAATTTTTGCTGTTAACTTTGGTATGGGCGTTGTGTCAGGGCTGGTCATGGCGTACCAGTTCGGCACTAACTGGAGCGGGTTCTCGCAATTTGCCGGCAGTATCACCGGCCCTTTACTGACTTATGAAGTACTCACCGCCTTCTTCCTGGAAGCGGGTTTTCTGGGCGTGATGTTGTTTGGCTGGAACCGGGTCGGACCGGGCCTGCATTTCTTTGCTACCTGCATGGTGGCGCTGGGCACCCTTATCTCTACCTTTTGGATCCTGGCGTCGAACAGCTGGATGCATACCCCGCAAGGCTATGAAATTGTGAATGACGTCGTAGTGCCAACGGACTGGTTTAAAATCATTTTTAATCCGTCATTTCCTTATCGCCTGTTCCATATGTCCATCGCGGCATTCCTCGCCAGTGCGTTCTTTGTCGGCGCCTCGGGTGCCTGGCACCTGCTTCGCGGCAACGATACGCCAGCGGTTCGGAAAATGTTTTCCATGGCGTTGTGGATGGCGTTGTTCGTCGCCCCCATTCAGGCAATGGTCGGCGATGCCCACGGCCTGAATACTCTGGAACATCAACCCGCGAAAATTGCAGCAATCGAAGGCCACTGGGAAAACCGGCCCGGAGAGTCCACGCCGTTAATTCTGTTCGGCATGCCGGATATGCAACAGGAACGGACGAAATATGCGCTTGAGGTCCCCTATCTGGGCAGCCTGATCCTCACGCATAGTTTGGAGAAACAAGTGCCCGCGCTGAAAAGTTTCCCGAAAGAAGATCGCCCTTTCTCACCGGTCATTTTCTGGTCTTTCCGGGTGATGGTGGCTCTCGGTCTGCTGATGATCACAGCCGGTGTGCTGGGTGCCTGGCTGCGTTATAAAAAGAGGCTTTATCAGTCCCGTCCGTTCCTTTGGTTTACGTTGCTGATGGGGCCTTCCGGTCTGATTGCCCTGCTGGCAGGCTGGTTTACCACTGAAATTGGCCGACAGCCATGGGTCGTTTATGGCGTTCAGCGCACCCGTGATGCTGTCTCCGCACACGGTGAAATGCACATGAGCCTCAGCCTGTTAGCTTTCCTGCTGGTTTATTCATCGGTCTTTGGTATCGGATACGTCTATCTTATGCGCCTGATTAAGAAAGGGCCGGTGACCGGTGAAGGCGATGAGGTTTCGCACGGCGGACCCGGTAAGAAAAGCACACCCGCACGTCCGCTGTCTGCTGCACATGAAGGGTTGAACACCGCCGGGGGAAATAAAAACCATGATTGATTATACTGTTATATGGTTTGCCATTATCGTATTTGCGAACCTGATGTACATCGTGATGGATGGCTTTGATCTGGGTATTGGCATTTTATTCCCGTTCAATAAAGACAAAACCGAACGCGACATGATGGTCAACACCGTTGCGCCGGTCTGGGACGGTAATGAAACCTGGCTGGTACTGGGCGGTGCAGCCTTATACGGTGCCTTCCCGCTGGCCTATTCGGTTATCGCCGATGCACTTTCCGTCCCGTTAACCCTGATGCTTTTCGGTCTGATATTCCGCGGTGTGGCGTTTGAATTTCGTTTCAAAGCCACGGAGAAGCATCGTCCGTTCTGGGATAAATCGTTTATTGCAGGCTCGATCGTGGCCACCTTCAGTCAGGGGATAGCCGTCGGCACCGTGCTCAATGGTTTTGAGGTCACGGGCAGGACGTTTACCGGCCCGGCATTAAGCTGGCTGGCTCCCTTCCCCCTTTTCTGTGGCGTTGGCCTGGTGGTCGCCTACGCGCTGCTCGGCTGTACCTGGCTTATCATGAAAACCGAAAATTCCCTGCATCAGAAAATGTGCAAACTCGCCAGACCCCTGGTCATCACCTTGCTGGCGATCATAGGTATTATCAGTATCTGGACACCGCTGACGCATGCCGATATCGCGCATCGCTGGTTCAGCATGCCAAATCTGATCGCATTTCTGCCTGTACCCGTCCTGGTCTTAGCCTGTACCTGGGGAATTTTGCGGGCGATAAAAAGTCACGCGCACTATATGCCGTTCCTGCTGACTCTCGCGCTTGTTTTCCTCGGATTTTCGGGGCTCGGGATCAGTATCTGGCCGAATATTATTCCTCCGTCCATCTCAATTTGGGATGCAGCGTCGTCTCCAAAAAGTCTGGCATTTATGCTGGTTGGCGCGATGGTCATTATTCCCGTTATCCTGATTTATACCTTCTGGAGTTATTACGTGTTCCGCGGGAAAATCAAGGAAAACGAGGGTTATCATTGATCTGAATATTACCGGGCGGCGTGACGGCATTATTTTCGCCCGGTTTTCACAGGAGGTTCCTGATGCAGGATCAGACAATCAATAGGAAGCAGCCATTCTGGAAGCGCGTCGTCTGGCTGATAATCATTTATACGTTAAGTGTATTATCGCTGGCTGTGGTGGCATTCTTATTCAGAATGATGATGACAGCCGCCGGAATGAAATCGCATTAAAAATAAGTGATGACATGCAGCGGCTTTTCTTACCCTTGCCCAAAAATCTTAATCACCGCATCCAGATGTTCCTTCATCGCCTTCCTGGCGGCGCGACTGTCTCTGGCCTCCAGCGCCGTCAGGATCTCAAGGTGTTCAATCTCAGAACGGTGCGGCATGTCCTGCGGGGTGTAATGTAATTGCAGGCTACGGAACATGGTGCCATAACGGTGGCCAAGCAGGTGGGCGATGATAAATGCATAGGCCGGATTACCGCTGGCCTGAGCGATGCGGATATGAAATAAACGGTCGCCGGGATGCGTTGCTGAACCATGCCGGTTATCGCGACAATTCTGCTCATATGCCTGCCTGATCGCCGCCAGTTCCTCGTCAGTTGCGTTTCTTGCCGCCAGTGCGGCCGTTTCAGGTTCTATCAGACGGCGGGTTTGCAACAGCGAAAAAGGGGGCAATTCAGCAGTAAAATCCAGCTCGATATTCAGCTCATCGTCCACGTCCGCCCACTGATTGCGTCCCGCCTGAGACATCACCGGCTCCAGCGAGGGCGTAGCCGCAACGACAGGCGGCTGACGGACAATTACACCATTTCCCACCCGCACATCCACCAGCCCGATCACTTCCAGCGCAATCAGGGCTTCACGCACCGAGGCGCGGCTCACCTGTAACTGACTCGCCAGTTCACGTTCAGCCGGAAGACGACTGCCGGGTGGAAATTCTTTATTATCAATCAACGTTTTTAGCTGGTCAGCTATCTGCCTGTATATTCTGGGATTTTCTAACTTTTTTATCGGCATCGCACACCTGAGGTCAATTCTCATTAAGTGATTCAGCTAGCATTTTTCGGACAAAAATCTTGCTGATTTGTTTTATGCATGTAAAAAATTGGTTAACGGGAATGGCGTTTTAAGCAGAAGCTTGCCGGACATCTTAGCAAAAAGCACTGCTTTTAACGCGTTTTTTTCACCCTCAATGGCCTGACCATTAGACCTATAAAGCGATATTTGATGGGGAATTGTTATGAACCTGCCAGGGAAAAAAGTTCTGATCACCGCCGCCGGACAAGGTATTGGCTTCAACACCGCCACGCTTTTTGCCCTGGAGGGTGCCGAGGTAATTGCCACCGACATCAATATCGGTGCGTTACAGGATATTCCGGGGATTACCCCGCGCTTACTTGATGTGACAGACCCGCGGGCGATTGCTGCTTTGGCAGAAGAAACCGGCCCGCTCGATGTGCTGTTCAACTGCGCCGGGGTGGTCCACAGCGGCGATATCCTCGCCTGTACAGAAAACGAATGGCAGTTTGCGCTCGATCTCAATGTCACTGCGATGTTTCACATGATCCGCGCTTTTCTGCCCGCCATGCTTGAGCGCGGCAGCGGTTCAGTGATCAACATGTCATCCGTTGCCTCGAGCATCAAAGGTGTGCCGAACCGCTTTGCATACAGCGCCTCAAAAGCGGCTGTGATTGGCCTGACCCGCTCTGTTGCTGCGGATTACGTCACCCGAGGCATTCGCTGTAACGCGATTTGTCCGGGCACGGTGGAATCTCCGTCCCTGCGCCAGCGTATTGCCGCACAGGCGCAGGCCGAAGGCCGCAGCGAAGCTGAGGTGTACGCCGCGTTCGTTGCCCGCCAGCCGATCGGGCGCATCGGTAAAACCGAAGAAATCGCCCGGCTGGCACTGTATCTGGCCTCCGACGCCAGTTCTTATACCACCGGCACGGTGCAAATTATTGACGGCGGCTGGAGCAACTGAGTCGACCGCGGCTAACAACATCTGACTTTCACAGAAGGATACTGACACATGAAATTATTACGTTACGGCAATCCGGGTTCTGAGCGCCCGGGCCTGGTGGATGACAACGGCCAGTTACGCGATCTCAGCGCACATATCGCCGATATCCGTGGCGAATTTTTACAGCCCGAAACGCTGGATAAGCTGCGCCAGCTCGATCCGCACAGCCTGCCACGGGTCAGCGGCGAACCCCGTCTGGGTGCCTGTGTGGGTAGTGTGGGGAAATTCATCTGTATCGGGCTGAACTACGCCGATCATGCGGCCGAAACCGGCGCAGAAATCCCGCAAGAACCGGTAGTTTTTAGCAAATGGACCAGTGCGATTGTCGGACCAAACGATGACGTAGAGATCCCCCGGGATTCGGTTAAAACCGACTGGGAAGTAGAGCTTGGTGTCGTGATCGGCACCGGCGGGCGCTATATCAGCGAAGCCGATGCGATATCACACATCGCCGGTTACTGCGTGATCAACGATGTCTCTGAGCGCGAATTTCAGATTGAACGCGGCGGTACCTGGGACAAAGGCAAAGGCTGCGACACCTTTGGTCCGACCGGCCCGTGGCTGGTGACGGCGGATGAAATCCCTGACCCGCACCAGCTGAATTTGTGGCTGGAAGTGGACGGCAAACGCTATCAGAACGGCAATACGCGCACCATGATTTTCCGCATCCCCGAAATCATCAGTTATCTCAGCCGTTTCATGAGCCTGCAACCCGGCGACATCATTTCTACCGGTACACCGCCGGGCGTCGGACTGGGGCAAAAACCACCGGTATACCTGAAAGCCGGTCAGGTCATGCGGCTTGGCATTGAAGGTTTGGGTGAACAGCGTCAGAAGACAGTGCAGGCATAGCCCCTTTACGCTAAAGGAATTTTGCGATGACAACGATTACGGCTTTACGTGTTGAAGATGTGCGCTTCCCGACCTCGCTGGCGCTCGATGGCTCGGATGCCATGAACCCGGATCCGGATTATTCCGCTGCCTATGTGATTTTAGACACTGACAATCCGGCGCTGAAAGGCCACGGACTGACCTTTACCATCGGGCGCGGCAACGAAATCTGCTGCGTAGCGATCAAGGCGCTGGAACACCTGATTGTGGGGCGCGAACTGGCAGACATCACCGCCGATATGGGTAAATTTTGGCGCGATTTTACCAGCGACAGTCAGTTGCGCTGGATTGGTCCGGATAAGGGCGCAATCCATCTGGCGACCGGCGCGGTAGTTAACGCGGTGTGGGATTTGTGGAGCAAAGCCGCCGGTAAACCCCTGTGGCAACTGGTGGCTGACATGTCACCGGAAGAGCTGGTGCGCTGCATCGATTTTCGCTACATCACCGACTGCATTACGCCACAGGAGGCGCTGACCTTATTGCGGCAACGCACTGACAACAAGGCCCAACGCAGAGAGAAACTGCTGGCAGAAGGCTACCCGTGCTACACCACGTCAGCAGGCTGGCTGGGCTATCCCGATGACAAACTGCGCCGTTTATGCCAGGAAGCGGTCGACGCCGGTTTCGATTATCTGAAACTCAAAGTCGGGCGCGACCTCGAAGACGACATCCGCCGCGTGCGCATTGCCCGCGAAGTCATCGGCCCGGATCGCAAACTGATGATCGACGCCAACCAGGTGTGGGAAACCGACGAGGCGATCCCGTGGGTGAATGCCCTCGCCTTTGCCAAACCCTGGTTTATCGAAGAACCGACCAGCCCGGACGACATCGAAGGTCACCGCAAAATCCGTCAGGGCGTTGCGCCGGTTAAGGTCGCCACCGGCGAAATGTGCCAGAACCGCATCATGTTTAAGCAGTTCATTATGCGCGAAGCCATCGACGTGGTGCAGATTGATGCCTGTCGCATGGGGGGAGTTAATGAAGTGCTGGCCGTGATGCTGATGGCCGCCAAATACAATCTGCCGGTGTGCCCGCACGCGGGTGGCGTCGGGTTATGCGAATACGTCCAACATCTGTCCATGATTGATTACCTGTGCATTTCAGGTACGCACGACGGTCGGGTCATTGAATACGTTGACCATCTTCACGAGCATTTTGTACACCCGTGCGATATTCGCGGCGCAGCTTATATGCCCCCACAGGCACCGGGATTCTCTGTCGAGATGCATCAGGCGTCGGTCGAAAAATACCGCCATCACGCCTGACCTTAATGATCGAAAAAGCAGCAAGGAGGAGGCCGATGATGCGAATCGACAGCCATCAGCATTTCTGGCGCTACACCCCGCAGGACTACCGCTGGATAAGCGATGAAATGACGGTGCTGAAACAGAATTTCTTGCCGGAAACACTGACGTCAACGTTACAACGTCACAACATTCAGGGCACGGTACTGGTTCAGGCATGCTCATGCACCAGTGAAACCCGATGGCTGCTGGATATCGCCGGAAAAACTGACTTTGTGTGCGCCGTGACCGGCTGGGTCGATCTGTCATCGTCCGCGCTGCAACAGGAGCTGGATGCTCTCTCACACCCGCTGCTGCGCGGCTTTCGTCATCAGGTTCAGGATGAACCTTCGCCTGCACAATGGCTGGCAGATCCGGCCATCAATGCCGGTATTCGCCAGCTTCAGCTGCAGGAATATGTTTATGAAATTCTGGTGACGCACCGCCATCTTGCCGAAGCCGTACAGTTTGCCATAAGGCATGACGGGCATTTTCTGGTGCTCGATCACCTCGGCAAGCCGGATCTCACCCTGGGCGCTGCGTACTGGAAGAAACAAATCGCCCCGCTGGCGGCGTTACAACACGTCAGTTGTAAGCTTTCCGGGCTACTGACTGAGCCGCGCCCGGCGGGGATGTCTGCCCGCGACCTGTTGCCCTATTTCGATGCCGCACTGGAGGTTTTCGGGCCCGGACGCCTGATGTTTGGCTCCGACTGGCCGGTGTGCTTACTGGCTGGCGGCGATGAAAATCCATGGGATTTATGTGAACAGGCCACGGCCTCACTCAGTTCTGACGAGCAGGCTGCCATATATGGCGGCAATGCCTGCACGGTTTACCGATTACAGCCTTTACCGATTACAGGAAATGACTGATGAATCTGCATCTGCAAAATAAAGTGGTGATCGTCACCGGCGGCGGGTCCGGTATTGGCGCGGCGATTTCGCTGACGCTGGCGGAAGAAGGTGCCATTCCGGTGATCATCAGCAATACCGAACCTGCCAATCAACTGATGCATACACTGCAACAGCTTTCCCCGCAGGCCAGTTTTGTGCTGACCGAACTGCGCGACGAAGCCAGTTGCACGGCGGCGGTACAGGAGGTGCTTACCCGCTATGGCAGCATCGACGGGCTGGTGAACAATGCCGGAGCCAACGACAGCGTCGGACTGGACGCCGGTCGGGAAGCCTTTGTGCAATCGTTAGAACAAAACCTGATCCACTATTACCTGATGGCACACCTGAGCCTGGAAGCCCTGCGCGCAAGCCACGGGGCGATCGTTAATATCAGCTCGAAAACCGCCTTAACCGGACAAGGCAACACCAGCGGTTACGCTTCAGCCAAAGGCGGCATTCTGGCGCTGACCCGTGAATGGGCGGCGGCGCTGCTCGGCGACGGCATCCGCGTGAACGCCGTGATCCCGGCAGAAGTCATGACGCCACTGTACGAACGCTGGATCAAAAGCTTCGATCATCCCGACGAAAAGTTGCAACAAATCACCTCGCATATTCCGCTGGGACAGCGGATGACCACGCCGCAGGAAATCGCCAACACCGTGGTATTCCTGCTCTCT
This sequence comes from Rahnella perminowiae, assembly GCF_019049695.1. Classification (NCBI taxonomy): domain Bacteria; kingdom Pseudomonadati; phylum Pseudomonadota; class Gammaproteobacteria; order Enterobacterales; family Yersiniaceae; genus Rahnella; species Rahnella perminowiae. The sequence continues at coordinate 92,673 of NZ_JAFMOT010000173.1, read as the reverse complement.
TCCCGCGCGTCTCACACCACCGGCCAGTGGCTGACCGTGGACGGTGGTTATATGCATCTCGACCGGGCACTGACATGAAGCGCCGCTATTGTCAGGCGCTGGATCTGGCGGACGATCCGGCGCTTATCGAAGAATATCAGCGTCATCACCGCAAAATCTGGCCGGAAATTACCGCGCATCTGCGCCGTTATGGCATCGCAGAGATGGAAATTTACCGGCTGGGCAACCGGCTGATGATGGTAATGGAAACCACGGAAGAGTTTGACAGCGGGCTGTTCGAACGCCGCAGTCTGGAGGATCCGAAAGTGTGTGAGTGGGAAGCCCTGATGTGGAAATATCAGCGCCCCACGCCGTGGACACCCGCCGGTAAAAAGTGGGTAGAAATGGAGATAATTTTTTCGCTTGCTGAACAGATTGAGTTAAACCCGGTCGGCTCCCTCCCCTGCGAAGGGGAGGAGCAAAGCAAAACCCGCTCAACCCTGTGAATGTGGGAGGAGCAAAAGCTCTCCCTACTCTCAGGGAGTTCATCACGTTTTTCACGTTATCTGACATAAAAAATCAGCCACCTGAGCTGACCCCCTACATGCGTTACCAGATACTGAGGAATACACTATGCTCGCCGATAAAACTGCCGCGCCCGCTTATGCGCAGCGCAAAACGACGTCCGGTTTCCGCCTGGCGTTCATTTTGGTCACCACGCTGTTTTTCCTGTGGGGTTTATCCTACGGGTTGCTGGATGTCCTGAATAAACATTTCCAGGAAGTCTTACACGTCAATAAAGCCCAGTCTGGCCTGTTACAGGCCGCCTATTTCGGGGCATATTTTATCATCGCCCTGCCTGCCGGTTTCTTCATGGACAGGTTTGGCTATAAAGCCGGGATCCTGGTCGGATTATGTCTCTATGCACTGGGCGCGCTGTTGTTTGTGCCTGCCGCCTCCGCAGGCAGTTTCGCTATGTTCCTGTTCGCGCTGTTCGTGATCGCCCTCGGTCTGGGCTGTCTCGAAACCGCCGCTAACCCGTTCGCTACCGTGCTGGGCGATCCGGCCGGAGCAGAACGTCGCCTGAACCTTTCTCAGTCATTCAATGGTTTAGGACAGTTTATCGGCCCGATTATCGGCGGTTCGCTGTTCTTCTCTGCCACGCAAGGCACCACGGCGGACGGCTTGTCATCTGTAAAAACTACCTACGTCGCCATCGCCGTGTTAGTGCTTCTGATTGCCTTCCTGTTCGGGCGCACCAAATTGCCGGATATTCGTGAGCAAAGCGCGGCCGGGGATCAGGGTGGCGGAAAAGGATTATGGCAGCATGCCCATTTCACCGGTGGTGTGATTGCACAATTCTTCTACGTCGCGGCCCAGGTAGGTGTCGGCGCGTTCTTCATTAACTACACCACCGAACACTGGCACACGCTGTCGAATCAGAATGCGTCTTACCTGCTTTCCGTCGGTATGGTAAGTTTTATGGTTGGCCGTTTCTTCAGTACCTGGCTGATGGGCTTTGTCCGTCCGGCCACGCTGCTGGTAGTTTACGCCATCATTAATATTGTGCTGTGCGGCGTGGTGGTCGCGGGGATTGATAACGTGTCGGTGATTGCACTGGTGGCGATTTTCTTCTTCATGTCGATCATGTTCCCGACCATTTTTGCAATGGGTGTCAAGAATATGGGCAAACAGACCAAACGCGCCAGCTCTGTGATGATCATGGCGATTGTGGGTGGCGCGGTGATGCCATACCTGATGGGTGCGATTGCCGATCACTACAACACCGCGATTTCCTATGCGCTGCCGATGGTATGCTTCGCCGTGGTGCTTTTCTACGCCCTGAAGCAGCGTGCGAAAGCGGCAAATTGAGAAAGTTGTAATATAAACAATCTGATGGCTACACCTCACCACCGCCCCTCCTTAATATCCTTCAGGCGTTAAGGAGGGGCGGCAACTCTGAAAACCACACCCTGAGTTTTAACATTCCTGTCATCCCGGATGAAAAAATCCTGCTTATACTTCATCGCGTATGAAGCTGGTTAATAACGCTGAAGGGTAAAAATATGTCGATTCGTTCATTGCAGGCACTCTGTTTAACCCGTTTTTTATTGCGGATGTTCGTGACGGGCTTGGGCCCTTTTTGGGGATCTTTTTGACGCATCGAAAAACAAGCGTCTGATTCGGGTACTGCGTCTGCCTCAAAAAGTACTGCGATCCTCTTTCTGATCCCTCATGAATTTTTCTCATGTTCAGTGAATTTAAATCACTTTTTTTCACTCAATGACTCAGGCATAAAAGAGTCATCGCGATTCACTCTTAAAAATATGAAGGCTACTGAAATAATTTAGGTTTTTCAGCAGCCAGGACACCTGATAAAAATGAAAAAAGAAATTACATTCACTATTAAAAGCCTTCGTTTTGACGAAGACTATAACCCCTCGGAAAATACGCGTATTACGACTAACTTTGCCAATCTGGCAAGGGGTGAAAAACGCCAGGAAAACCTGCGCAACACCTTAGTGATGATTGACAATCGTTTCAATTCACTGGCGCATTGGGACAACCCTGTGGGTGACCGCTACTCCGTTGAACTCGATATCATTACAGCCCAGTTAAACATTAATATTGCAGGGAAGAGCGACGTTTTTCCGGTGATTGAAGTATTAAAAACCACTATCGTTGATAAAAAAACCCATGAACGTTTTGACGGTATTTTAGGTAATAATTTTTCTTCTTATGTACGGGATTATGATTTTAGCGTTTTACTGCCGGAGCATAATAAGAATAAATCCGGATTTAGCCTGCCGGATGATTTTGGTGTATTACACGGTGATATCTTTAAGCGTTTCATTAATTCCGATATTTACAAAGAATTCTTTAATAAAACACCCGTTATTTGCCTGAGCGTCTCAAGTAAAAACACTTATTACCGTACCGGCAATCAACATCCTGTATTAGGCATCGAATATCAGCAGGACGAACCTTCCCTGACTGATGAATATTTCGCCAAGATGGGATTGCGGGCGCGATACTTCATGCCTGAAAACAGCGTTGCGCCTTTGGCGTTTTACTTCAGTGGCGATTTGCTCAGCGATTACACCAATCTTGAGCTGATCAGTACCATCAGCACGATGGAGACTTTCCAGAAGATATACCGCCCTGAAATTTACAATGCTAACTCCGCGGCCGGAAAACAGTATCAGCCAAGCCTGAATTTCCAGGATTATTCATTAACCCGGATTGTTTATGACCGGGAAGAACGTAGCCAGCTGGCTGTTGAGCAGGGGAAATTTACCGAGGAACATTTTATTAAACCTTACCAAACTGTTCTTAAACAATGGTCTGCTCATTCCGTTCTTTGATTTACTAAAAATATAAGGTCACCTGTGATGAAAAAATTATTACCGACATCGACTGCGGGCAGTTTACCTAAGCCCTCCTGGATTGCGCAGCCGGAGACACTCTGGTCACCCTGGAAGCTTGAAGGTCAGGAGTTACTCGACGGCAAAAAAGATGCGCTGCGTTTGTGTCTGGAAGATCAGCAACAGGCAGGTATTGATATCGTCAGCGATGGCGAGCAAACGCGCCAGCATTTCGTCACGACCTTTATTGAGCACCTCAACGGCGTTGATTTCGAGAACCGCGAGATCGTTAAGATTCGCAACCGTTATGAAGCCAGTGTGCCGACTGTTGTTGGCCCGGTCAGTCGTCAAAAGGCCGTTTTTGTCGAAGATGCGAAGTTTTTGCGCCAGCAAACAACACAGCCGATCAAATGGGCTCTTCCGGGGCCGATGACCATGATCGACACGCTCTATGATAATCACTATAAAAGTCGCGAAAAACTCGCCTGGGAATTCGCTAAAATTCTCAATGAAGAAGCCCGGGAATTAGAGGCTGTGGGTGTCGATATTATCCAGTTTGATGAACCGGCATTTAACGTGTTCTTCGATGAAGTGAACGACTGGGGTATTGCCACATTAGAAAGAGCCATTGAAGGGCTGAAATGTGAAACGGCTGTCCACATCTGCTACGGCTATGGTATCAAAGCCAATACAGACTGGAAAAAAACGCTGGGAACAGAGTGGAGACAATACGAAGAGATTTTCCCAAAACTACAAAAATCTAATATCGATATTATTTCACTGGAATGTCATCACTCCCATGTTCCGATGGAGCTGATGGAGCTGATCCGGGGTAAAAAAGTGATGGTCGGTGCTATCGATGTGGCAACCAATACTATTGAAACACCCGAGGAAGTCGCCGCTACGCTTCGAAAAGCACTGCAATATGTTGACGCCGACAAACTCTATCCTTGCACCAACTGCGGCATGATCCCATTACCGCGTGGCGCAGCAAGAGGCAAGTTAGATGCGTTAAGTGCCGGCGCAGAAATCGTCCGGAAAGAACTGCTGGCGAAGTAAATTCACCCGATTGCATCAATCTGAAGAGAATTCAGCCCGGATCAGGCGGTCAGACCAGAAGCCTGCCGGGCTGAGTGATAAACAGATCATGCCCCGTTATTGCTTCACCAGCACCGGCTGTTCGCGATAATCCGCCGGGAAATGCTGTTTTAAGTCGTTAATTTTTGGCAGGTCGTTCACCACGATGTACGGATAATCCGGATTATCGTTTAAAAAGTTCTGGTGATAAGCCTCTGCCGGATAAAAGTGTGCACTGCTTTCCACTTTTGTCACCAGCGGCTCGCTGTAACTGTGGCTGGCATCGAGCTGAGCGATATACGCTTTCGCCACTTCTGCCTGAGCCTGACTGAGCGGGAAAACCGCCGAGCGATACTGACTGCCGGTATCCGGACCCTGACGGTTTAACTCTGTCGGGTTATGCCCCACCGAGAAGAAAATATGCAGCAGTTCGCCATACGTCACCTGCGACGGATCAAAGGTAATTTTGACCGATTCTGCGTGGCCGGTATCGCCGGTACTCACCTGTTCATAACTCGCCGTTCGCGCGTCGCCGCCCGCATAACCGGACACCGCGCTGGTCACGCCTTTCACGTGTTGAAACACGCCCTGAATTCCCCAGAAACAGCCACCGGCAAACAACGCCGTCTCGCTGTGCGACGTACCCGCAGGTTCATCTTTTGCCGGTGCGGGGATTACCACCGCCGGTTCAGCGCCCCCGCCCCATGACCAGGCATTATTTTGGAACGCGAACGCTGACGCCAGCACCAGTCCGGCGATCAGACTGTAATGACGCATTTTTTTCGATGCAATTTTCATGGGTAATTTCCTGACTGATTAAGCTTTTGGAGTGAACGTCATCGCCAGCCCGTTCATGCAATAGCGCAGGCCGGTCGGCTGCGGACCGTCATCAAACACATGCCCCAGATGTCCGCCACACCGGCGACAATGCACTTCATCGCGAACCATACCGAGCGAGGTATCCCGGCTGGTTTGCGCGGCGTTGCCCAGAGGTTTCCAGAAACTCGGCCAGCCGGTATGGCTGTCGAATTTGGTCGCCGAGGAGAAAAGAGCAAGATTGCAGCCTGCACAGGCAAATTCACCCACCCGGTGTTCGTCATTTAACGGGCTGGAATAAGGCCGTTCAGTGCCCGCCTCACGCAAAATGCGGTATTGATCATCGCTGAGGCGCTGATGCCACTGAGCCTCAGTGAGCATAATGTCGAATTTCGCAGTTTTCGCCTGTGCGTCGGCGCTGCGGGAAAACAGTGAGGGGACCAGCCCCATCAGCGCAGCGGCCGAGACCGCACCACTGCCCAGCAGGAAATTACGTCTGTTAATCATTGTTGCCACCGTTGCGGTTACTGTCGATGACATCAGACTACAAGGGGAGGGATTACGGAATCCTCGCGGAGAGTTAACGGTTTTGTGATAAGTAGGAGATTGCCGCTGTGCGGTGCCAGCGAGCGGAGCGCGAAGTAGAAAAGCGGGGAGAGATCCAAGAGAGGGAAGTGCTTTCCCTCTCTTGGGCAGTTTCGGCGCAGCGCGTTGTGCGATCACCGCTATTGAAAAACCGAAACTGTCACCCTTCTGTTCCAGGCAGCCGCCCCGTTGCAGCGGCCATCTGCAACCAGATTACAAAATCGCCCGTGCAGCCGGGTCTGCCCCCTCCCGCACAAACACAGGAATTTCACTCATTGGGGCGGCGACCCTAATCGCTCTTCCCCCTTCATAGCGTTCTCCATTCAGCGCCACCCACGTTTCTCCCGCCGGTAACCACACTTCCCGCTCGCGCTGACCGGCGTACAACACCGGGGCGACCAGAATATCGGCGCCAAGCATATACTGATCTTCCACCTGCCAGCTTTCAGCCTGAGCCGGATACTGATAGAACATCGTGCGCATTACAGGATCCCCCTTCTCATGCGCTTCCTGCATCACATGGCTGATGTACGGACGCAGTTTCTCACGCAGGAATAACCCGTTCTTCATCAGCGTGTAATTCTCTTCGCCGTAGCTCCAGACTTCATTTGGTGCGCCGCTGTTGCATTGCGCAATGCCGTCACGCCACGGTTCCGGCGGCTGAATTTGTGGCTCACGGTAACCATGCAGACGCATAACAGGGCAGAACACACCCCACTGGAACCAGCGGATCAGTAACTCCTGAAATATCGGATCATTAACATTCCCGCCCTGGAACCCGCCGATATCCGTCGTCCACCACGGGATACCCGCCAGCCCCATATTCAGGCCAGCGACAATCTGATTACGCAGCGCGTGAAAAGAAGAATGGATATCGCCCGACCACGCCAGCACACCATATCGCTGACTGCCCGCCCAGGCGCAGCGCACCAGATTAACGATCTCATGCTCGCCTTCCTGCTGTAACCCCTCGTAAAAGCCCTGCGCGAACTTCTGCGGATAAATGTTGCCGACTTCCAGCACCGGCCCGAGATGATAGCGATAGTTATCGAAATCATAGGCGCGGTATTCCGGCTCAGCTTCATCCAGCCAGAAGGTACGGATCCCCAAATCGTAATAGTTTTGCTTTACTTTCTCCCAGACAAACTGACGTGCGCCGGGATGTGTGGCGTCAAAGAAGGTGCAGTTGCCAAGGAAATCAAGATTCACCGATACACCACGATCCGTGTTCACCAGGTAACCTTTTGATTTCATCTCCTTATAATTTTCTGTCCGGCTGTCAACCGTCGGCCAGACCGACACCATGGTTTCGATACCCAGTGATTTCAGCTCAGCGACCATCGCTTTCGGATCCGGCCAGTCCACCGGGTCAAAACACCAGGTGCCCTGATTCGGCCAGTGGAAGAAGTCGATGACAATAACCGAAACAGGCAGGTTGCGGCGCTTGTATTCACGCGCGACTTCCAGCACCTCCTGCTGTGTGCGGTAACGCAATTTGCACTGCCAGAAACCCGTGGCATATTCCGGCATCTGCGGCGCGGTGCCGGTTGCACGGCCATACTGATGCATGATCTCAGCGGGCGTATCGCCAGCGGTGATCCAGTAATCCATCTGCTCCGTGACCTGCGCTTCCCAGCGGGTAATATTTTTGCCGAATGTCGCCTCACCAATCGCCGGATTGTTCCACAACATGCCATACCCCAGACTCGAAAGCATAAACGGCACACTGGCCTGGGAGTTTCGCTGTGCCAGTTCCAGTGTGCAGCCTTTCAGATCCAGACAATTTTGCTGGTATTGCCCCATGCCATAGATTTTCTCATCCGCGCGCGACTCAAAACGTACGGTCAGTTGATGTTTACCGCCGGGAATGGCTTTAAATTCGCGGGCATCCATCTTTAGCGCACTGATGTATTTGTCCTGACTTTTCTCCGTCGCACCGATGCCGACGGTGGAACGCTGACGCCAGAATTCCTCAAGGATCAGCTCGCCGCGTGAGTTATAAAACGCCAGTTGCCCTTTGATATTCACCGATGCTGTGATGTTGCCGTTGCGCAGCGTCAGGGTTTCTGCGCTGCGGCTGATCTCAGCTTGTGGCTGAACATCCGCTGGCAGTAGCGCCCATAACGAATCATTGAGCTCAGGCCGGCAGGTGGCTCGCACGCGCAGGCTGTTTTCGCCCCAGGGCTCAATCACCAGCGTTTGTTGATCGAAATGCCAGAGGATACGGTTTTTTTCGGCGATTAATTCGCTCATGCGGACTCCTGTGTATGCAAGGTGGCCTGACGTTCAGGCTCATGTTCCCGGGAAATTTTGGACTGATTAATCTGTTTCATGGTGGCGTCATTGAGTTTGTACCAGCGCATCGACAATGCACTGAACATCGACAAGATGCCCGGCACCAGTGAGAACAATGCGATAATCGACAACATCGCGACGGTATTCTGCTGGGCAGCATGGGGCACGTAACCGCTTATGCCCAGTGTCCAGCCGACCACCGCTCCGCTCACCGCCATCCCCATTTTGAGGATCGCCAGCAAAGTGGAGAACACCGTGCCATCCATGCGCTTGCCTTGCTTGTATTCGCCGTAATCCACCACGTCAGACATCATCACCCACATCAGTGTGGTAGTGACCTGATAGAAGGTTGAAACCAGCAACGTCATGCCCACCAGCAGGGAAATCCATGCCGGAACGAAGAAAATCGCCGCGCTCAGCGCACCGGTCAGCACCGCGCACAGCGTGAAGGCCGCGAGTTTGCTGCGGTTGCGGGTCAGCGGTTTTACCAGCAAACTGCCGAGACTCTTACCCACAATATGTGCAGCCAGCAGCCACATAAAGTAGCTGGCGTGGCCAAGATAATAGGTGACGTAGTACATCATCGCGCCGAGGCGTACTACGCCGAAGGAGATATTGAAGAAGATCAGCGCCGCCACCACGCGCCACTGGTCGTTACGCACTAAATCACGTAAATCGGAGAGAAAATTCTCGTGCGTCGGCGGCGCACTGATACGTTCTTTGGTGTTTAAAAAACACAACAGGAACATCACCACGGCGATCGACGCCATGATTGCCATCGCACCAAAATAGCCGTCAAGTTTATTGCCGCCACCCATCATCTCTGCCAGCGGCATCATCAGGAAGGTGGACATTGCGCCACCCAGCGTGGCAAGGAAGAACCGATAGGATTGCAGGGAAATACGCTGGGTATTATCAGGCGTGATGATCGCGCCCATCGAGCAATAAGGAATGTTGATGGCGGTATACATCAGCATCATCACGCAATAGGTGACACTGGCGTATACCATCTTTCCGCCCAAGGTCAGGGATTCCGGTACCGCATAAACCAGCAAACAGCTGGCTCCGAAAGGTAACGCCAGCCAGAGAATATAAGGCCGGAATTTACCGAAACGCGTTTGCGTCCGGTCAGCGATCAGCCCCATCGCGGGGTCCACAATGGCGTCAGCGACGCGGGCAACCAGAAACATTGTTCCGACAAATACTGCCGGTAATCCCACAACATCGGTGTAATAAAACGTCAAAAATATAATCACATTATCCAGGCCAATATGGCTCGCCATATCCCCCAGACCGTAGCTCACCTTTTCTTTTACGGATAGTTTCGCAGTTACGGATAGTTTCGCAGTCATTTTTCGTCCTGCCTTTTGTAGGGTTAAACATAAAAAAGTCAGTCCGTCCGTGGTCCGAGGACTTGTTATAGAATGGTTAAAAGAGAGCGACAATTGCGAGATATCATAAATTTCTTATGATTTTTGATTTGTGTGATACCGGTAACATGATGAGATCCGTTTAGTAGAACACACTCCGGATGTTCGTCTGGTCAGGAGAATCGGCCTGAGAGACAGGCTGATTCTCCTTTACAAGAAAAGCGCTTTGTTCTTATGAGAATAATCCTTCTCTTATGCCCTTTTTGAGAACCCTGCGATAGCTTGTCACATTCGTTCTTCAGAGATTGCTAAGATAGAGTCAGACCAATAAGAAATTCGGGAAATGATGATGAGCACACAATTGAGACAGGAAGCCTTTCACTTAATGCGTAAGGTATTCCAGCAACACACTGCGAGATGGCAGCAGTGCATCCCGGAACTGACGAAACCGCAGTATGCAGTGTTACGCGCTATTGCTGAAAACCCCGGAATTGAGCAGGTCCAACTCACGGATGTCGCCTTCAGCAGTAAAGCGACACTGGCTGAAATGCTGGCACGTCTTGAAACACGCGGGCTGCTGATCCGTGCAGCCGATCCGGCAGATAAACGCCGGCGTTTTATTACACTGACGGCGGAGGGGAAAGCGGTTCTCGCGAAAATCCGGCCCGCCGGTCAGCAGGTAGATACTGAATTTCTGGCAAGACTTTCTCCGGACGATCAACAGCATTTAGTCCGTCTGCTGAAGTCGATGATGGAGGATTCAGTATAACTTTGCCGTAAAACCTTGTGGCTTGATTACGTGAAGGCCGCTTCGTTCCATAATTCCGGTCATTAATCTGCATTCAGCGCCGTATTGCCCCAAAAGGTACTAAGGCACTCTTGCACCGTCCCGATGATGAATGCTCACCAATAATAAGCCTCTGAAAATCAATTTATTACGATTTCCGCTAATTGTTTTCGGTGCTAATTGTTTTCGGCGATTGATGGGCATAACTATACCCTCACTGTTAAATGGGACTTATCAAAATGGCAATACCCGCTTACCTATGGCTTAAAGATGACGGCGGCGCACACTGACAACTGGAAGTATCAAACGCCTCAAATTCTCCTATGTCGATAATCCTGGGGCATTTGTGGCGCGCTGGATCCCTTTCCCAGGTGTTGTAATTCCTGCGAGTGACATATCTCAAATTGTTTGGAAAAGCACCCGTCGTTACAACACCAGTGCGAGAGAGAATGACCGCTTATGGTGAATAATCAGGATGTCATAGATTGGTATAGCTCAAGATGGAATAAGACAGGTAAATGGCCTGTCACGATTGACACCAGCCTTACGACCGGACGCTATGTCTGGGTGTGGGAGACAGGCGAAGAAATCATGTATTATCAGTAAGTTAATCCGGAAAACTTACTCAACAGTGTACGGGCAACGCCCTGGGCATTCAGCCCGCGGATAGTGTTACAGCTGGGTCAGATTATGCAGAAAATCCTGAGTCTGCTTGGGTGATGTCAGACGAACAAAGCGAACATGCTGCCAGTCAGGATCGTTAAACAATGCCTGATATTGACGCCGGTTTTTCGCATAAGTTTTCAACGTCCAGAGAATAATCGAATCCCGGCTGAAGAAGCTCTTACGAAACGACTCACGGTTCCCTGTGCCTGCCCAGATTTCCTTTTGTCCCCATGCCCGGGTGACGGCGCGTTTCACCGCCTGATATAACGTACGTCCGAACGAATAATCTACCCACACGATCATATCGATCTGGCGCCATTTCACTGCCTGCGTACGTTTGTAATTTCCGTCAATCACCCAGCCGTCACTGGCCGCCAGTTTTTCTGCCAGACGGGCAAAAAATTCGTCATCCGGCGTGCCCTGCCAGTCCGGACGCCAGAACAGCGCATCCAGTTCAATATAAGGAATATTCAGTTTCTGAGAAATATTGCGTGCAAGCGTGGATTTCCCGCTTCCGCTGGTGCCAATGACATTGATTTTCACCGTATGACTCCTTATCTACTGTCGGATATTGCCTATGACCCGAGCAAAAAAGGCGCATATTTTGCCGCACTCCATTTCAGTTGTACAGGAAGATAAATTCACGCTCTGAACCATTACGCGCGGAACTTAATTGTTACGTGAATGTATTAACACACCAGAACGATGAACTTTTTGTGCTTTTTTTAGATTGCTAGCAACAAAGTTTAAGATATTTTACGACCATACCTGTACAGATTTGAAATCTTTGTATAACTTTCTGTTACCCCTGCTTCATCATTAGTCCGTCTTTTACGGGCGTGTTCAGCCTGGCCTTTGGAAGGAAAATTGGATTTCCCTTCTTCCAAAGGTTTTTTTCTCGGCTGGGATTTCGTGATGCGCAATTCAATGATCAGATGAGTCAGGGCCGGAAATTGTGAAGAGAAACTTCACAATACTCTCTTTTCTGACTGGTAATAGGCACTTTTCACATGAGACAAGTCTGCTGAAAAGTTTAAGGAGGTCTACATGCAAATCGAAGCAGAACATACAGTTACAGAAATCAGTGATTATTTAAATGTTCGGGAAACGCCGACATTAAGCGAAGTGGAGATCCTCGGGACTATCGTTTCAGGACTTCTCTCCAGCCATTATCCGGTAAGCAATAAGGCCATCATTGAAGGTCTGGTGCGTCAGCTGGAACAGGAGACCAACGTCAGTAATCAGCAAGCTTGTCGCAACTTGTTAGAGCTGGTGTTGCTTTCAACGCAGGATGATGTGATCTAAAAATATTACCGGCCTGTTAAGGCATGATATTAACAGGCCGGAGTGCAATCATTTTTTTATTAAAGCGTTTTCAGCGTCGCTGCAATGACATCTTTAACTGGCGTAGTCGGACGACCAATCAGTTTGCTCAATGTATAGGAATCATCAAACAAGCCGCCTTTCCCGGCACCCGCATCAGAATCAGCCAGCATATTCGCCAGACCTTCCGGTAAACCGGCCCCGAGCAGCGCTTTGGCAAAATCCGCCTCCGGCAGGTTGATATAATCGACTTTTTTACCGGACTGACGGGCAATTTCGGCAGTGAATTCAGCCAGCGTGTAGGCATCATCCCCGGCCAGTTCGTAGATTTTACCGGCCTGATTTTCCTGGGTCAGTACTGCGGCGGCGGCTTCAGCATAATCCTGACGCGCAGCGGAAGAGATTTTTCCTTCACCCACTGAACCAATAAACGCGTTATGTGCCAGCGCCGGGGCAATACTTGCCGCATAGTTTTCGGTATACCAACCGTTACGCAACAGCACGAAGGGCACGCCAGATTCGCTTAATGCTTTTTCGGTCGCACGGTGTTCAACACCCAGTCCCAGCGGACTTTTGTCTGCATGAAGCAGGCTGGTGTAGGCCAGCAATTTCACGCCTGCGCGTTTTGCTGCGTCGATGACCGCATTATGTTGTGCTTCACGCTGACCGACTTCACTGGAAGAAATCAGCAGCAGTTTTTCGACACCTTCAAAAGCCGAATCCAGTGTGGCGGGCTGGCTGTAATCGGCCTGACGTACCTGTATACCCTGCTCTGCCAGGTCCTGCGCTTTTTGCGGATTACGTACCGCAGCAATTATCTGATGAGCAGGCACTTTTTTCAAAAGTGCGGCAATAACGAGGCGGCCTAACTGGCCGGTAGCACCGGTAACTGCGATCATAGTGGTTTCTCCAAAAAGTCTTCGACAGAAAAGTTATACTTTAAAGACGCTAAAAGCGTCGCCGTAAGCACATCCTATGCGATATACTAACTTTTCGTAAGTACGCACCCAAAGGTTAGTATGAAAATAATTTCTTCCGGACAACCCGCTGAACGTTTACCACTGACAGAGCAAATCCGCCGGGGCGAAGTGCTGGATCCCAACTGCCCGTCGCGCGAAATTCTACGCCACATCACCAGCCGCTGGGGCTTACTGATCCTGATCGCCCTCAGCGATAATACGTTGCGCTTTAGCGAGCTGCGTCGCAAAGTCGGTGGTGTCAGTGAAAAAATGCTGGCGCAGACTTTACAATCCCTTGAAGAAGACGGTTTCATCGACCGCCGCGCTTATCCGGTGGTGCCACCACATGTGGAATATTCTCTGACCCCGCTCGGCGTTGAAGTAAAAGATCAGGTTGCCGGACTCGCAGACTGGCTGGAGTCGAATCTGCATCGTGTGATGAAACAGCGTAGCTTGCATATTGCAGGCACGCAGTAATTAACAAAAAAACTTAACAAGTCCCCAAAAATTCTCACCTATCATTGATTCAACCCACCGACTAACATCATTTCATTGATTCGATAAACCCTTTTATTTTAATCAGCTGAGGTGATGTATGTCCCTGTCCCAGCCCCACCAGCAACATGTCACGCTCGTTATTACCCACAAGATTGCGCCAGCCAGCGAAACACAATACGAGGCCTGGCTGAATAAAATTATGCCGCAAGCCAGCACCTTTCCGGGCCATCTGGGCGTCAACGTTATACGCCCGAACCGCAGCGGCGATGCTTACACCATTCTGGTGCGTTTCGACACGCTGGAAAATCTCAACGCATGGCATAACTCGGATCTGCGTAAACAACTGGTCGCCGAAGTCAGCCCGCTGTTATTGCAAAACGACAACACCGAGGTGCGTCCCGGCGCCGAATTCTGGTTCACCCCGCCAAGTGCGAATGTCCGCCCGCCAGCACGCTGGAAACAATATCTGCTGACATTAGGGGTGATTTACCCATCGACTCACATTGTGCCCTGGTTTTGGGGGCAGCTTTTGCCGCAGCTTAAAGGCACCGAAGGCGGTCATTTACTTAATGACGCTACGGTCGTCGGGCTGGTGGTTTTCCTCTGGATGCCGATCGTTACACGCGTATTTCATTCATGGCTGACGCGCTCTTCCGCGCAATAACAGGAGATTTTCCAATGAATCCAATAAATAATGTTGCTTCACTGATCCTGCTTAACGGCAAGTTCCATACCGTTGACAGAGAAAAACCGCTGGCAAATGCCGTCGCAATCAAAGACGGTAAATTTCTGGCTGTCGGTACCGAAAATGAAGTGATGCAGTTTGCTGATGCACAGACGCAGGTGGTCGATTTGCACGGCCATACCGCCGTTCCCGGCCTGAATGACTCGCATCTGCACCTGATCCGTGGCGGTCTGAATTATAATCTGGAACTGCGCTGGGAAGGCGTACCTTCACTGGCCGATGCCCTGCGTATGCTCAAAGAACAAGCGCTGCGTACGCCAAGCCCGCAATGGGTGCGCGTCGTCGGTGGCTGGACCGAGTTTCAGTTTGCTGAACGCCGCATGCCTACGCTCGATGAAATTAACCAGGCCGCACCGGATACGCCGGTGTTTATCCTGCATTTATACGACCGTGCCCTGCTCAACCGCGCCGCACTCAAAGTGGTCGGCTATACCAAAGACACGCCAAATCCACCGGGCGGTGAAATTCAGCGTGACAGCAACGGCAATCCGACCGGCATGTTGATCGCCAAACCAAACGCCATGATCCTGTATTCAACGCTGGCAAAAGGTCCGAAACTGCCGCTGGAACAGCAGGTGAATTCCACACGCCAGTTTATGCGTGAGCTGAACCGGCTCGGCCTGACCAGCGCCATAGACGCGGGCGGCGGCTTCCAGAATTATCCTGAGGATTATCAGATCATTGATGAGCTTCATCAGAAAAATCAGCTGACGGTACGCATTGCCTACAACTTGTTTACCCAGCGGCCGCAACACGAGCTGGAAGATTTTGAACTCTGGACTGACATGCTCAAACCTGGCCAGGGTACCGATTTCTACCGTCATAACGGCGCAGGTGAAATGCTGGTATTTTCAGCGGCAGACTTTGAAGACTTCCTGCAACCGCGTCCGGATTTACCGCCGGGAACTGAGGTCGAACTTGAACGCGTGGTGCGTCATCTGGTGGAGCACCGCTGGCCGTTCCGCCTGCATGCAACCTATGACGAATCGATCAGCCGGATGCTGGATGTCTTTGAAAAAGTGAACAGCGATATTCCGTTCAACGGATTGCACTGGTTCTTTGACCACGCGGAAACCATCACCGAACGTAATATTGAGCGCGTCAAAGCGCTGGGCGGTGGCATTGCGGTACAGCATCGTATGGCGTTCCAGGGAGAATATTTTGCTGACCGTTACGGTATCGAAGCCACTAAACATACGCCGCCGGTGGCAAAAATGTTGTCCGCAGGCGTGCCGGTCGGACTGGGTACCGACGCGACCCGCGTTGCCAGTTATAACCCATGGACGGCGCTGTACTGGCTGGTTTCAGGTCGTACAGTAGGCGGCATGGCCATGTATGATGATGAGGCCCGCATTGACCGCGAAACTGCGCTGATGCTGTGGACACAGGGCAGCTCGTGGTTCTCCAGCGAACAGGGCAAGAAAGGTCAGATCAAAGCCGGACAGCTGGCCGATCTGGCGGTGCTTTCCGAAGATTTCTTCAGCGTGCCGGAAGAACGTATCAAGGGTATCGAATCAGTGATGACCGTAGTCGATGGTAAAGTGGTTTATGCTGCCGGCAGCTTCTCGCCTCTGGCTCCGCCAGCGATTCCGGTGCTGCCGGACTGGTCGCCGGTCACCACGGTACCCGGACATTACCGCTCTGCACCGCCACAAGGTGTTGCGCGTGTCGGGCTGGTTCGTCAGGGACATCAGTGCGTTGGCCCGTGCGGCGTGCATAAACACAGCCATGATATTGCCCGGGGTTCTGATGTCCCGGTGTCCGATGACAACGCCTTCTGGGGTGCTTTAGGGTGTTCGTGCTTCTCGTTCTGACCCTTTCAGAACAACATGGAAATGGCCTGTAACGCAGGCCATTTTTCTGTCATCGTATCTTTTGCACTGGCTACGCCATACCCTATTATGAGCATTTGCTCATTAACAGGAACACCATGATGCGTGACCTCCCTCCTACAGCCACACTCCGTGCCTTTGAAGTGGCCACCCGCCACACAACGTTTACCTCAACCGCAGACGAACTGTTTATTACACAAAGTGCGGTCAGCCATCAGCTGAAAAAACTGGAGGAAATCTGGGGCCTGCAACTTTTCCAACGGGGTAAAACCCTTAGCCTGACACCTGCCGGTGCCGCGCTCGCCCCTCTGGTACGGGAATTCTTTAGTAAACTTGAAACCACACTTGCGGATCTGCGTGAACAGAAAGGACGGGTGCGACTGCGTGTCAGCACCACCTATTCTTTCGCCTTAAAGTGGTTGTTACCGCGTCTGCCGGAATTAGCACGTTTGCATCCGGAGATTCTGGTGTCGCTGGAAAGTACGGATAAAGCCATCAACTTCGCCAGCGCAGATTCCGATGTGGCGATCCGTTTCGGACATGGTAATTATGCGGCACTGCATACAGAATTTATGTTCCGCGAACAATTATTTCCGGTGGCCAGCTCCGCTTTTTTAGCCAGCTTTGGTACCCCTTCCGGGCCTGCTGAACTGTTGCGTTTTCCCTTGCTGACGCGTGACGGAGCCGATCTGGTACCGAAATGGGATGCCTGGTTTAAGCTGGTCGGGATAAACACCGATGTGCTGCACGAGAGTGTACGCTTCGCCGATACCAATATGACGATTGAAGCCGCGTTACTGGGACAGGGCATTGCGCTAGCGCGCAGCGGACACGTAGAAAAAGAAATCCGTGAGGGCAGTCTGGTCAGGCTCTTTGACGTCAATTTTCCTTCACCGGCCGCCTATTACTTCGTCTGTCCGCAAGGCATCGAAACGCAGCCACATATCATTAAATTCCGTAACTGGCTGCTGGCCGAGTCACAACAGGCACAGTTAAGTTACCGCTGAAGTATGAATCTTTGCTCATACCCCGATGACAACACTTCACTGTTAATCCGGGGACAGGCTGTTTAGCATCGGTACATGCCCGCTCATATTATTTTACTTACATTATTCGCCGCCCTGCTGCATGCCAGCTGGAATGCCTTATTACGCAGCGGTAATGACCGGTTGTGGTCGATGACCATCATGTGTGTGGCGATTGCGTTGAGCTGCGTTGTCATCGCGCCATTTCTGCCACTGCCTGCCCGGGCGAGCATCGGATATGCGGTGTTATCTGCCCTGCTGCATGTCAGCTATAACCTGTGTTTAATACGCAGTTATCAGAGCGGGGATCTCGGGCAAACCTACCCGGTTGCACGCGGCTCCTCGCCGCTGATGGTGACCTGTGGGGCAGCGCTGTTCGCCGGGGAGAAGATCGCTTTTAACACCCTTCTTGGCATCGCGCTAATTTCTGGCGGTATTCTTATGCTTGCAATGAGAAGCCGCAAACTGGCGATGCCAGGCCTGAAATATACCCTGGCTACCGGCGCGTTTATCGCCGCATACAGCGTAGTGGATGGAATGGGCGTACGCGTTTCCGGCAATCCGTTTTCCTATACCGTGTGGATGAGCATGTTATGGGGAGTGCTGATGCCAGTGCTGTATATCGTTCTGCGCGACACAAAAAGCTTACTGCGCTGGCGGCCTGGTTTACTCAGTGCGGCCGCGGGAGGTCTGGTATCGCTGCTGGCTTACGGCATTATTATTTATGCCATGACGGCCGCACCGATGGGTGCCGTCTCCGCGCTGCGCGAAACCAGCGTACTGTTTGCCGCTGTTCTGGGTTATTGGTTCCTTGGCGAAACACTCACGCTGAGAAAAATGCTGGCATGTGCGGTGATTGCCACCGGCACATTATTGATGGGTTAATCAAATCAGGAGAACTTAAAATGTCTGACCGCCCTGCTATAGCTCTGATAGGCCCCGGTGCGATTGGTACCACCATCGCCGCAGTACTGCATGAGGTGAACCGCACCCCGCTGCTGTGCGGGCGCACCGCACACCCCGAATTAATTCTGCGCCATGATGACGGCGAAATTGTAGTACCAGGTCCGGTACTGAACAATCCGTCAACCGTTACCCGTCCTTTCGATTTGGTTTTTGTTGCGGTGAAAACGACGCAGGTGGCTGACAGCGCTGGCTGGCTGACCACCTTATGCGATGAAAATACCGTTGTCTGTGCACTGCAAAACGGCGTTGAACAGAAAACGCTGCTGGAACCTTACGTTAACGGAGCAACGGTACTGCCTTCCGTCGTATGGTTCCCGGCACAACGCGAACCGGATGCTTCAGTCCGGCTGCGCGCCAAACCGCGACTGACGTTGCCGGATGTGCCAAAGGCAAAACGGATCGCTGAGGCGCTCAGTGGCACACGCTGTGCGGTTGAATTGTCATCCGATTTCCTCACGATCGCATGGCGCAAACTGCTGCAGAATGCGGTCGCTGGTCTGATGGTTCTCGCAAACCGCCGGGCAGGTATGTTCTCACGCGGGGATATCACGCAACTGGCACTGGCATATCTGCAGGAATGTCTGACGGTCGCGCGTGCAGAGGGGGCGGTACTTAGCGATACCGTTCCGCAAGAGATCGTTGAGGGTTTTCATCGTGCGCCGGCAGATTTAGGCACATCCATTCTCGCCGATCGCCAGGCTAACCGCCCGCTGGAATGGGATATACGTAACGGCGTCGTACAGCGTTATGGGCTCGCCCGGGGTCTTCCTACACCGATCAGCGACATTCTGGTCCCGCTGCTGGCGGCGGGGAGTGAGGGGCCGGGCTGATGCCTGCACAAAGGCCGCCGCGAACTCACACCACAGCGGCCTTTGCGTACCAGAGTTTATAAATCCTTAAACGATCCCAGCCGGAATCCGCGTTCAGTTATCGCAGTTTTGAGCGAGGCCGACGTCAGCACATTCAGCTCCGCCAGGCGCGGAGTGCAATATTTGCTCGCCAGAATGGTGTTATCGATAAACGACGGATGGGTCATGATTTCCACCGAGCGGTCACCACGTTGTGTCGCGCTGTCCAGTGTTTGCAGAAACAGGGCTTCTGAAACCGCCTCACCGTAGAAACTGCTGTCGAAACCGTCGGTACTCTTCGCGCCGCACAGCGCAATGTCGCCCCTGCGGATTTCCTCACGGTCTATGCGTACAGGAATGCCCTGCTCTTGCGCGAACGCCTCAACGATCGGGAAAATCTGCGGAAACATATGCACATGATGATGACTGTCGAGATGGGTTGGCAAATGGCCAAACAGAGCCAGGAAACGGTCGAACTGGCTTTGCAGTTCATGCCTGATTTCATCAAGCGGTAACGTCCCCTGCCCGGCCATTTCCCAAATCCATTTGCCCAGTTCACCGTCGCGGACCAGACCCGGCATGGGTGACAACGGACGTCCAAGCGTCAGCACGAAGTGCATGCCCACGGCAAGATCAGAATTTGCTTTGCTTAGCGCCGCCGCGTGTTCAGCACTGACCATATTGACCATCGCCGTCGTCGACCGCACCACGCCATTGTTGAATGCGTCAATGATCCCGTAGTTTTGCGCTTTACAAAGCCCGAAATCATCGGCGTTCACTATCAGTAATTTATCCATAAATGTCCCGGTTGAACGCCTTCCCTTTTCGGGGAAGGCCATGGGTTATTTCAGCGCAGCAATGGTTTTGGCAAAATTTGGCAGCAGTTTTTCATGAGCCAGCAACATTTCGCGCGCCAGTATTTCGGCATCTTTATCGGAATGGATCAGCGGGCTGAGATTCATCGCCAGCAGAACGTCATTGAGTTCACCGCTCAGTGCGGCCTCACTCGCGGCAATCTCAAACCCTTTGATGGTGTAAATCAGCCCCAGCACCTTTTCGTCAAAATGCGTGATACGCGGGTGTGGTTTTGCGCCGTCACGCCCGATAGTACAGGTCATTTCCACCGCCCAGTCAGCCGGAATGTTATCAACATGTCCGTTGTGCGGGAAATTGACGTACTGCTCGGTTTGTTTATCGTTGTAAATCGCGCTGATGACTTCGCAGGCCGCGTCGGAATAATACGCCCCGCCGCGCAATTCCAGTTCTTTGGGTTTGACATTCAGATCAGGGTTTTTGTACATATCGAACAGCTGCTTCTCAACCTTCTGTACCACCGTAGCGCGCGCGCCGCCTTTGTAGAATTCCCCCATTTCAATCGCCAGCATCTCTTTCTGCTTAAAGTAATACAGCAGATAAGAACACGGCAGCAGATTCAGGGAGCGGATCAGCCCTTCACTGAAGGGCAAATCAAAGATGTTTTTCACCGAACCGGCGGTGAGTGTGCCGGATGCTACGCCGTCAAGCAGTTCGGCGAAACGTGATTCGCCGTCGACCAGAACATCTTTGATGAACACCATGTGGTTCAGGCCAAACAAATCGATAGACAAATCATCCTGCGGTGCCAGCTTCAGCACATCCTGAATAAACATTTTCATGCCGACCGGGATGTTACATACGCCGATAAATTTTTTGAATTGGGTATGACGGAATACGGCTTCTGTCACCATACCCGCCGGGTTGGTGAAGTTAATGACCCAGGCGTCCGGACAGATTTCTTCGACATCCCGGATGATGTCAAAAATCACCGGAATAGTCCGCAGCCCTTTGAACAATCCACCAGCCCCGTTGGTTTCCTGACCGAGATAACCGTGACTCAGCGGGATACGTTCATCCAGCTCGCGTGCTTTCAACTGGCCGACACGCAGTTGCGTGGTGACGAAATCGGCATCCGCCAGCGCTTCGCGGCGATCCAGTGTTTTATGCATCACAATCGGCACGCCTGCGCGCTCCACCATACGCTGGCAAAGATTGAAAATAATGTCCTGTTTCTCTTTCCCGGCTTCCACATCAACCAGCCATAATTCAGTAATGGGCAGTTCATCGTAGCGTTTAATAAAGCCTTCCAGTAATTCCGGGGTATAACTACTTCCGCCACCGACGGTGACGACTTTCAGTTTTTTACGCATAGGAACTCCCGTGCAATAATAATGCACTGCAAATTTAAACAGAGAAATAAATGATTCGGATTAATTAATACTGCATAACTTCTTCCGGTAATGATTCGGGGTGAAAGATGTCAGCTTTTTAAAGTTTTTAATAAACATACTCGGACTGCTGTAACCAGATTCAAATGCAATATCCGAAACCGAGTAATTCGTAATTTCCAGTTGCTTTTTGGCAAAATCAATACGGATTTCATTAATAATCTGCATCGGCGTTTTGCCATAATGTCGCTGCGTGGCTCGGCTAAGATATTCCTGAGATTTACCGGAAAGTGCCACCATATTCACTAATGCCTTGTCACCAAACTGTGCTTTATCATGCATCTTCTCAATGGTATTTTTAAGCCAGCCTGGCGCATCTGTCGCTACTTCGGATTCCCGGTGATGACGTAAACGGTTCACAATATAAAACGTCACCATTTCCAGAAACTCATTAAATTCCCCGTTCCTGAAATTCAACGAAGCAATCACAGATTCTATATAAGCCAGAAATTCAGTCTTAATCTGATAAACCTGTGATGCCACGAAGCGGGATGGCAATAAAGATAAATAATGTTGCTCAAAGAACGCTTTGCTGATCCCGACATTTAATATCCGTGTCGCACCAAACTCATAAAAGCTTTGGTGGTGAGATCCCAGCGGGATAAACACAAAATCGCCGCGTTCTAACAATACCCGTTTGCCATTGACGTTCTGGTAATACCGCCCGGTCAGTACCACTGTAAATTCATAGTAGTCATGCTCATGCAGCCCGGAAATACTTTCTACTTTGTTGTAGATGAACATGTGGAAATTCTGCCCGTCGAAGAGCTGATTTTCGCGCGCTGTCTTGATTTCCATGCTCAGTACCGGTGGCTGCATTAGGGATCCCTACGTTATTTTATTTTCTCATGAAGCTCAATGAGTTCCGCAATCAGCTCACGGGCCAGCATTGACGTCATCAGATGATCTTGCGCGTGCACCAGTACCAGGCTGACCTTGGTTTTCCCTTCGCCCTGATCGGCCTCAATCAGTTTGGTTTGCACCAGATGCGCTTCATTGAGTGCCATTTTTGACTGTGCCATTACCGCGTGCGCCTGCTCAAAATCTCCTTCTTTGGCCTTTTTGAGCGCTGCGTAAGCCAGGCTGCGCGCCTGTCCGGAGTTAATGATCAACCCCATGACCACTTCTTCGAGATCCTGCATTTCGTTTTCAGTTTCTACAATGCTGTCTAAATCCATCATCCTGGTCTCTCCTTGATTGGCCGGATAACAGCGGGAAGATGGCCTCTGCCCGCCCTCCGTTGAGATTAAAATTTCAATGCGGCTGCAATGTCTTCTTCGCTTTCTTCTTCTTCAATGATCGCCTGCGCTTTGTTAGATAAGATCACGAATGGCATATACACCAGCGTGGCGACACCGAGATTGAACAACGCGACCAGCAGCGCAGCGATACTGCCGTTACTGTTAAAGAAGGCGCCCAGCCCGGTCGGCATGGTCCACGGCGCCAGGTTAGTCACCGGGGGAATGATCCCCAGAGAGTAAGCCGCAAGTGTGATAGCTGCGAGAATCGGCTGGACCAGGACAAACGGAATGAACATGACCGGGTTCATGATAATCGGCAGACCAAACAAAATAGGCTCGTTAATCTGGAAAATACCTGACGGCAGCGCCAGCTTCGCCACCTGGCGATGATCGGCACGGCGTGAAGCGATAAAGATGGCGATAATAAGCCCGAGCGTCGCACCGGAACCGCCCAGCATGATGTAGGAATCCAGCATCGGTTTTGCCCAGAAATGGAAGGTTTTCCCGGCATCAATGGCAGCACTCACGGAACCGTACTCGGTGTACAGAGCGATATTTTCCAGGGCCCACGGGGTCATAATACCGTTGTCGAGAGCGGTCAGTGCGAGCGAACCGTGTACACCAAAGAACCACAGCAGGGAGTTGAAAATCACATACGCCCAGCCCACCACGCCGCCCATCGCCGCCAGAGGCTTGGAAATAGAATCCATAATGATCTGGTGGAAGTTATGACCATATAATCCGAGTAACCAGGAAATCATCCCGAAAATAAACAGAATAATAAAACCCGGAATGAGTGCTGAAAAAGATCGGGAAACAGAAGACGGCACACTCGCCGGCAAGGTAATAACCCAGTTCCGGCGAATGACAAAGGTAAACATTTCTGCGACAACCAAACCTATCAGCATACCGGAAATAATATTGGCGCCCCCTAACCAGTTTGCACCTACTGCATAGGCTTCGCCGACATTGTATGGCGTCACGGTCATAAAGGCCGCGACGGCTAATAAACCGGCGGAGAGCGAATCAACTTTACGTTCTTCCGCTAATGCCATGCCGATAAAGAACGGTGCCATCAGCGACATAATACCAAGCGTACCGTTATAAACATTAATACCGATGGTTTTCAGACCGGCCAGTGTATCGATAGTTGACGGGTCTAAACGCACACCTAATGAATAAAAGAAAGAACC
Source organism: Rahnella perminowiae (assembly GCF_019049695.1). Taxonomy (NCBI): domain Bacteria; kingdom Pseudomonadati; phylum Pseudomonadota; class Gammaproteobacteria; order Enterobacterales; family Yersiniaceae; genus Rahnella; species Rahnella perminowiae. Next base: position 68,839 of record NZ_JAFMOT010000173.1, on the reverse strand, counting down.
GGCCCCGAAATTCAGGAATACATTATTAATTAAAACGAACATGGCACCCGCAAGGGTTAGCGGCATGAGTTTTATAAAACCATTTTTAATGGCATTAATATGCGGCTGTTTACCTATTTTGACGGCAAAAGGAAGGAGTATCTTTTCAAGTGAATCAATGGCTTTGCTCATTGGTATTTTCCTTTAATGCCGCCATCCGGCGGCCAGGGGAAGAAATTCGCTCTTTGACTGGAGTTCTCTTTGACTTAAAAATTTCAATATAAAGACGATCAATTTAAAAATAAGGAAAAATTAAAATTACTGCGCTGCTGCTTTTTTGATCGCAGCAACCGCTGCTTTCAGAACACCTAACCCATCGATTTTGCCGTACAGGCCAGAATCAATCACCTCAACCGGTTTGCCGGGCAAGACATTTTTAATTTCATTCAGCATATAAGCAATTTGCGGCCCAAGCAGAACGACATCTGCCGCCATACCCTTCTCAGCGGCCAGTGTTTCAGGAAATGCTTCGATAATGACCGGGACCTCATATTTCTCGGCCTGAACCTTCATTTTAGAAACCAGCAATGAAGTGGACATTCCGGCGGAGCAAAACAAATAAATGACTTTCTTTTCCATGATGAAACCCTCATATCCCGATAGATTGCAGCTCTGGCAACGGTTTTTCCTTCACCTGTGAGAATGTATTCAGAGCATATAAATGAAAATGATGAATCGTCTCTGCTTGAAAGCATTATACGGCATCGCGCCGGGACGCGATAATTCGGTGCTTACAGAAATCTTCTCTCCTTGACCATCCCCTATGACTCCCTTCACGTTTTGGGGAAATAATTCGCGAGGATAAATAAGACCGAGCCGGGCTGCAACGCAACAGAAAGTTAACATTTCCCCTTACCCAAGCAGGGAACAATATGAGAAACTGATAATGATTGCGCAAACATTACTATTTTGACGCCCGAATTCAGTGGTCAATACTTTGAATAAGAAAACAAATATCCAAAATGGCCTTTCCCGCACGGCCACGCTCGAAGATGTCGCACAGGCCGCCGGCCTCTCCCCGATGACGATCAGCCGCGCCTTAAACAATCCTAAAGTCGTGCGTCCGGCAACCATTGCCCGCGTGATGGAGGCCGTAAAAAGCACCGGTTACATTCCTAATATGCTGGCCGGCGGACTGGCCACCCGTCGCACAAAACTCATCGCCGTCGTGGTGCCGCAAATCAACAATAATATGTTTGTCGATACTGTACAGGCGATCAGCGACCAGCTCGCGGCGCGGGGTTACCACATGCTGTTGTGTATTGTCGGCTATGAGCCGGAAGATGAAACCGATATTGTCGCGACCTTGCTTTCGCGTCGACCGGACGGGATTGTGCTGACCGGCATCCATCACACCTCAGAACTGAAAAGAATCATTCTGAATGCCAATATTCCGGTGGTGGAGATTTGGGATCTGACACCTACGCCGATAGATATGCTGATTGGCTTCTCGCACGAAAAAGTCGGCAATGCCATCGGTGACTATTTCCTCAGCAAAGGTTTTTCCCGCTTTGGTTTTATCTGCGCCTCGGATCGCCGCGCCATGGTACGTAAAAACGGAGCCATCAGTGTATTACGGACTCTCTCCGGGCACGATATTAAAGAAGTGATCGTCTCACGTCCGGCCAATATGGAAGTCGGGCGTCATGCACTCAGACAACTGCTTGCCACCGGTGAGCCGTTCGACGCCATCATTTGCAGTTCTGATACGCTGGCCCAAGGTGCAATTATGGAAGCCGAAGCACAGGGTTTATGTGTTCCGGATGATTTCTCGGTGATCGGTTTTGCGGATCTGAATTTTGCTGCCCACAACCGCCCGGCGATAACCACAGTCAGCGTTGAAAAGTGGGATTTAGGCATCCGCGCGGCGGATATGCTGGCGGATAAAATTGAAGGCATCGTGGTTGAAGAGCCGATTGTCGATATGGGTTACCGGCTGGTGATTCGGGAATCGGCTTAGGGCCCGCGCACATTTCAGTTTATGTTTTTGACCTTAATACTCCACCCCAACCCTCCCCTTCGCAGGGGAGGGAGCCGTGCTGCGTTATTATCCGAAATTGAAATCAATTCTTATTTGTTAAAAATGTTAGCTAACATTCACAACAACTAATAACAGGAACTTTCCGTGCGCAATTATATTGATCTAAATTCAGCCAGTGAAGACAGACAATGATCTTTGATAACTGATGCTAATTTAATTTGAGTTTTGGTAAATAGAAAAATTATAACCAACTGTTTTAAAAGGATTTAAAATCTATTCCATGATTATTTAAAACCACCACATTAGCCACCGCACAGTTCGCATGGAATTTATTCATTTATTTTAGATGTAGCAGTGATATTATAAATTTGTACCCCAAAATAATAATAATTAACCCAAACTTAACATCAGGCATGTGAGAGTCGTAATTCTATGCTCCTTCAAAAAAAAACAACCCGTCGCAAGTTTTTACTTGGGTCGCTGATGGCTCTGCCGGTCGGCACCATAATGATGAAAGGATTGTCGGCGGCACAAGCTGCGGAAATGGCTGCCCCGGATTTACTCGATTATAAACCCATATTTTTCAATACCGATGAGTGGCAGTTTATTATGGCCGCTGCTGACCGCCTGATCCCTGCTGGTGGCAAAGGTAAAGCACCGGGCGCACTCGAAACCAACGTGCCGATTTTTATCGACCAGCAAATGCACGGTGATTTTGGTGATGAAATTTACATGCAGGGCCCGTTCAATGTGCATGCTCCGGCCACAATGGGGTATCAGATCCCGTTCCGTCCGCAGCAAATCTACAAAACCGGCATTCGCCTGGCGAACGCCTGGTGTCAGCAAAACCACCAGAAAGCCTTCCATGACCTCGCCGCTCAGGACAAAGACAACGTTCTGACGCAGTTGCAGAAAAATGGCATTCAGTTTGCGGATCTTGGTGAAGAGAACCTCGTGGCTTCGCAATTCTTCAGTGAACTGCTTTCAGATACCAAACACGGTTATCTGGCAGACCCGATCTACGGCGGAAACAAAGGGATGAAAGCATGGATAGCCATCGGCTTCCCCGGCGCCCGCGCCAGTTTCACCGAATGGGTTAAGCAGCACAATGTCCCTTATCCGCTGGGACCTGTGAGCCTGCAAGGCGCGCGTGCCTGAGTGCCCGCCCTATTACCGTTTTCTGATGAATGACAGGATTAAAGATGGCAAAAGTAACTAAATCGGAAGTCGACGTTGTTGTTGTCGGCCTCGGCTGGGCTGGCTCACTGATGAGTATTGAGCTGGCAATGGCGGGCCTGACCGTGCGCGCGCTTGAGCGTGGCGGCGATCGTGGCTATGAAGAATTTGCTTACCCGAAACCGGCGGACGAATATGCCTACGCGGTACGCAATAAAGTCATGGCGACCCCGGCAGAAGCCGCCGTCACCGTGCGTTACAACATGCGTGAAACTGCCCTTCCGACCCGTAAATGGGGTGCATTTGCGCCGGGTACCGGCGTTGGTGGTTCCGGTCTGCACTGGACAGCAGTATTGATTCGCCCGACGCCGACTGATTTAAAACTCAAAACCTACGCTGACGAGGCTTACAAACCGGGCATCTTGCAGGAAGATATGCGGATCATGGATTTCCCATTCACATGGGATGAAATTGAGCCGTATTACACTAAGTTTGAGCACATCTGCGGCCAGTCCGGCAAAACCGGCAATCTTCGTGGTCAGATTATGGAAGGCGGTGATCCGTTCGAAGGACCCCGCTCCGAGCCATATCCCCTGCCTGCACTGGAAGATACGCTTAACAGCAGTATGTTTGCTGAAGTGACCAAAAAGATGGGCTATCACCCGTTCCCGAATCCGTCAGCCTGTGTCTCCCGTGCCTGGACTAACCCTTATGGCAACCAAATTGCACCCTGTAACTACTGTGGTTATTGCAGTAAATATCCGTGCCTGAACTACTCGAAAGCCTCACCGCAGACGGCGGTCATGGATGCACTTAAACGTATGGATAACTTCTCCTATGAAGTGCATGCCAACGTGCTGAAAGTCGAACTGCATGATGATAAGAAAACCGCGAAAGGCGTGATCTACATGGATGCAGACGGCAACGAGTGTTTCCAGCCCGCCAAAATCGTGGTGCTGAGTAGCTTCCAGTTCTGTAACGTGCGCCTGATGCTGCTGTCCGGCATCGGCAAACCTTACAACCCGATCACTGAAGAAGGCGTGATTGGCCGTAACTATGCGTTCCTCAGTAACGGCGGCTCGACGCTGTTCTTCAAAGACAAAAACTTCAATCCGTTCGCTACCGCAGGTGCCACCGGCCAGATGTTCAACGACATCTCTCCGGGCAACTTCGACGGTCCTGCGCTGGGCTTTATCGGCGGTGCGAAAATCCACAGTTCGCAGGCCACCGGCACGCCAATCAGCACCTCGCTGCCAAAAGGCACCCCGGCGTGGGGCACCGGCTGGAAAGAAGGGATGGAAGAATGGTACGGCCATTCGATGAAAATCAGCATTACCACTACCTGCCAGTCTTATCGCGATATTTATCTGGATCTCGATCCGAATTATAAAGATGAATATGGCTATCCGCTGCTGCGCATGACCTTCGACTGGAAACAGAACGAACTCAAATTGCAGCAATATCTGAAAGGTATCGTTGGCAATATCACTAAAGAGCTGAATCCGGACAGCTACAGCGAAAGTTTCCTGCCGATGGACGCGCACTTTGACCTGACAAAATACGTTTCCACGCACAACGTGGGCGGCGCGGTGATGGGCGACAACCCGAAAACTTCTGCGCTGAACAAGTTCCTGCAAAGCTGGGATGTACATAACGTCTTTGTGCCGGGCGGCAATGCCTTCCCGCAAAACTTCCAGGCCAACCCGACCGATACCATCGGTGCGATCACCCTGATGGCAGCGCAGGCAATTAAAGATCAGTACCTGAAAAATCCTGGTCCACTGGTTCAGGCATAAGCGGAGATGAACACGATGAAACTCAAAAGTTTATTTATCGCTAATGCCTTGCTGCTGGGTGCAGGTTTTATGGCGAATGCGCAGGCAGCCACGAATGCACAAGCCGACAACGTCGCGCTCATAAAACAAGGTGAGTATGTGGCGCGCCTGGGCGACTGCGGCGCGTGTCATACGGTGGCCGGCAAACCGGCGTTTTCAGGCGGGCTGGCGATCAACTCGAATCTGGGCACCATTTATTCGACCAACATTACGCCGGATAAAGACCACGGCATTGGCGGTTATACCGAAGCCCAGTTCTCGGATGCGGTGCGTAAAGGCGTGCTGCCGGATGGCACCCGTTTGTATCCGGCGATGCCTTACCCTGATTACGCCAAAATCAGCGATGAGGATATGCACGCACTCTACGTTTACTTTATGCAGGGCGTAAAACCGAGCGCGGAACAACCGCCGGAAACGGATCTGAGCTTCCCGTTCAGCCAGCGCTGGGGCATGCGCTTCTGGAACTGGGCGTTCGCGTCTGACAAACCATTCCAGCCAATCGGCGGTGCGTCCGCACAGGTTAACCGCGGCGCTTATCTGGTGGAAAGCCTGGGCCACTGCGGCAGTTGCCACACTCCGCGCGGCTTCGGCATGAATGAAAAAGCACTCGACAGCAGCGACTCTGATTTTCTGGCGGGTGGCAGCCTCAATAACTGGGACGTCCCGTCGCTGCGCGGCGTAGCGCACTGGAACGAACAGGAGATCGTCGATTATCTGGGCAAAGGGCGTAACGACAAAGCGGCGGTAGGCGGCGAAATGACGTCTGTGGTGGAAAATAGCACCGCCCATATGACCGATGAAGACCTCAAAGCCATTGCGGCATACATCAAGTTCCTGGGCGGTAATCCACCGGTTCCGGCACAAGATTCGCAGAAAGCCAGCGCGACCGAAGCCAGACTGACGGCAGCGAAAAATCTCACCGAAGGCGAGCGTCTGTATCTGGATAACTGTGGTGCCTGCCACTTTGTGACTGGCAAAGGCGCACCAGGCGTGTTCCCGCAGCTGGATCAGGCAACGATTGTGAACGCGAAAGACCCGACAGGACTGATCCACACCATTCTCGCGGGTGCACAGCAACCTTCAACGGCACGTGCACCGTCGACACTGGTCATGCCGGGCTTTGCCCACCGTCTGACTGACGAAGAAGCAGCACAATTGTCGACCTTCATCCGTCAGGGTTGGAGCAACAACGCACCGGCTGTCACAGCAAAAGACGTCAGTGAAGTGAGAAAAACTCTGGCTCACTAAACGTTCTGCTCATCAACAAACGGCTTTCCTCACGGAAGGCCGTTTTTATGTCATCTTCTCAAAGGGACGCCTCGCCGAACACCACGATGCGATTGCGGCCGCTCTGCTTCGCCTGATACATCGCAGCATCAGCTTTCGCCACACAAGCTTCGGCTTTATCATCCTCGCTACCCATAAAATAGATGCCGACGCTGACCGTTACCGGCGCGGGGAGAGTGCCGGGAAATTCTGACCTATGATGTTGTGTCACGTTGATACGAAAACGCTCTGCCATCGTACGAACCTCCTCTTCAGAGGCACCGATCACCAGTGCGGAATATTCCTCACCGCCAATGCGTGAAGGAATATCTTGATCACGCAGGGAATGGGAAAGTGACCAGGCAACATATTTAATGACCTCATCGCCCTGAATGTGTCCGTAGGTATCATTGAAGCGTTTGAAATAATCAATGTCAGCCACCATTACCGCCAGCCTTACCCCTGATTGTTTTTTATCTAAATAAGTTTTCATTGCATCGTAATAATACCGGCGATTATAGAGATTAGTCAGCGGATCGCGAATAGAAGACTCATAAGAAATCTGATATTTCATCAATGTTTTCTTGTAAACCATAGAAATATCGTATAGTAAAACAATCACGACAAAGAACGTCGATAACACCTCAAAAAAACGCGCGTAATACCAGACCAGCGAATGAATATAAATGCTGCTGTGTAAAATAGATACGTTGCCTAAATAGGAAATGCAGCTCAATCCGATGGCCAGCCAGAAGGTATTTTTAAGCCGGGTCACAGAAATAATCAGGATGGTGGCCAGTGCCCAGATACCGCCAATAATATACCCCATTTTTCCAGACCAAAGCTGGCTATAATCACGCCCGTCTGCCGTTACAATCTCCATGCCGAACAGCGGATTTTTACTGGAAAGAAAATAGGCAAAAATCACAGCCAGGCAGCTTGCGGCCAGCACAATGCTCAGCACCCGACGATGGCTGACGCACAGAGTATCCCTGCGCTGATACAGGAAAGCGGTGAGCAAAAATACAGCGGCCATCGAGATACTGCGAAAGACCCAGTAAATAGCCAGATCATTGACGGAGCCTTCAAGCACTGCCCCGGTCAGGAAGATCCCCGGATAATAGAGCAGCTTGTAAACCAGATAGAATGCCGACAACGAGTACGCAAAGGATAATACAGCCAGGTAGAGTTTCTTGCGATTCGCCATGTATTGCATCAGCATGAAAAAGGCGATAAGGGTATGCAGCACAAATAAAATGGCGGTAGTGACGGGAAATATTGAGACTACAGCAGGCGTTTCATGAAAAAAATAGCGATGAGACATCACCGTAACAGGAACTAAAACAATCAATATGTATAAGAAAAACACTAACATATTTAACTTACACTTATCTTTAACATCAAATAACGTCATATCACGCATCCCTCTCCGTTGGGAATAAGCCTCTGTCCTGCAAGGCGGCGTGATTTTATCATAAACTGAGTGTCAGCGAGTTTGATTACAGATTATTATTGTGTAATAAACGCTGCTGTTGACCCGCATCATTTTCTGAAAGAAAAAGGATTATTGTCAGTGACCATTAGCGGCCGCCGTTTCATGCAGATGCCGCCACAGCACTTTCCCGTCAGTATCGACTTCAAATACCACTGTCGAATAACGCAACGTCTCCGGCTGACCTGGCAGTTGCTGGCGTTCCTGATACGCAACGACTGCGCCTGCCTCATTTTCAGCAATAACAACAGGTGCTTCAACGTTAATCTCCAAGCCGATTTTCGTGCCCCGCTGTTCCCTGAAAAAGGCACATAATGCAGGATAATCCAACCGGTTATTAGCTGCTGGCGGAGTTTACAATGGCAACATTGCAAATTATGCCAAAACTGCGCAACAGCTCGGCGGTGAAGCTCCGACAGGTTATGATCAGATGCTGAATGAGACAACCGCGGGTTCGGCGATTGCTATTGTCTCTGCGGCGGCGGGATTAGGTCTTGGTCGAATGGGTGCAATTAGCGAGATAAAGCAACTGGAAAATCTTGCGAAAACAAATTCAATTACTTCAGAAACGGGCTTTCTATCAAAATCAGGAACATTGTTGAACGCTGATAAAGCTGTAATTGATCCTAAAAAACTCATTTCATATGCGTTAAATCCAGACCATCCTGTTGGCGGTAACAAAGCTAAGGTTTTCGAGTCAGCTTTAGGCTATAACCAGACGAATGTTGACGACCTAATTACTAAAGTTCAGGCTGGTATTGTCTCCAACCCAGCAAAACTATTAGGCTCAGACAATTTTGGTCAACGTATGGCTGTAGAGATGCCAATTACAGGGATTAATGGGAATAATGGGAATAATGGGAATACAGCAATTGTATGAACAGGTTGGATGTACGATACCGGTTCCTCCGTTCCCAGAATGACTACTATCTTCGTTAAATAAAGGCCAGATATGGAATTTTCACTTTTTGATGTTGTTATATTAAATGTAGACCTGCCTGATGAGGGGCTAGTTAAAGGAATGACCGGGGCAATTATTGATGTTTATAGTTCGCCATCGATGGCTTATGAAGTTGAATTCTGCGATCAACAAGGCCGAACAATCGCTTCTGTGGCATTGGCTCCAGAACAGTTACAACATAAATCCTGATTCATCGGTTAAGACAATGCTACCAGAGTACACTGGTAGCCATTTTTTCTTTGGTTTTCTTAGCTCGTCAAAGGCACCACACGCAACGCTACTCAGTCAGTGCCAAAATGAGGGGCATAAACACCGATGATTTTCTGAATCTCTTCGTCGTACTCGTTTAACTCATCAATCACTTGGCGGGCGGTTCTTACCGTTTGCTCATCGCGTGGGACATTCGCCCCACCCTGCGCAGAAATATATGCGGCGAAATCACCACCATCGGCTGCTGCTCTGGCAACTTCGACAAGTTCGTCAAACTCGCACTGATGTTTAAAGTCGGGCAATGTAGCGGAGATTTTCTGAGGGATAAACGGACGTGCTGCAGTTACACTGTCAAAATTATTTTGACAGTGAGGAGACCCGGAATGCTGAATTTACAGCGGCTGGAGATTTTCGTTGCGGTGGTTAGTGCAGGCAGTTTTACCCGCGCAGCAACTTCGCTCGGGCTGACCAAAGCGGTGGTGAGTTTTAACGTTAAGCAACTGGAAATTGCTCATAGCCGGTTGCCGCTGCCAATGCGTTGGCCGGTGATAACCCCCGGCAGAGATAAGATACCGTTCAGGGTTTCTTCGCCCGCAGCCATTGTGGCCGACAGCGCGTCGGCGTTGTTAGCTTTTGCACTCGCAGGCGCAGGGGTCGCCCTGCTGCCGGACTGGCTGGTACAGCCGGAAATCGACGCACAGCGGTTATGCCATTTGCTGCCCGATCACCGTTTCCCACCGCAGGGCATTTTCGCACTCTATCCCAACACCCGTCATGTGCCGGAAAAAGTGCGGCGTTTTATTGATTTCCTCAAAAAACAGATGGCGGAGTCTCCTGCCCAGAGTAAGATTTAGTGCAGTTCACAGAAGGAAGACGCTCACTATGATCCTCGAAACAGCGCGGTTGCTACTCCGGCCAGTAGAGGCTGATGATATCGGTTCTTTTTTTGCTATTTACGGCGATCCGCAAACTAATTTATTTAATCCGCGCGGTCCGCTGAAAGACATGACGGCTGCGCAGGAAAAACTGAGCGGCTGGTTGCAGGAATGGTCGGATCATGGCTTCGGGCACTGGGCAATTGCACTGAACCATAAGCCTGACGAGATCATCGGTTTCGGCGGACTGGGTATCCGTGAAGGCTACGAAAATCATCGTGTGTTTCTCGGTTATCGCTTTGCGACAGCAGCCTGGGGAAAAGGGCTGGCGACGGAGTTTGCCACCGCCGTGCTCAACACCGATTTTGAGAAACTGGGTATACCGCAGATTTCTGCTACCGTGCGTGAAAATCATCTGGCTTTACAGCATGTTCTGGAAAAAATCGGTATGCAAAAAACGGGTTTTGAGGGTGATCCGGTGCATGGCATCGGCAGTTACCTGTACCGGCAGACCAGCCAGTACGTGGTAAATGGCTCAACATTCGACTGAATAGAGGCCCACATGCCAAGGCTTCCCCGGCCTGAGATCGGAAAATTCTGAGTCTCTGACATTGCGGGCTTTTTTTTTCTTAAAATACCTGTACAACCTTTCACATCTTGTATAACTTTATAGTCACACAGGCAATCATTAATCACACATCTATTAACATAAGGGTTAATCATGCGTCAGAACAGGCACAATGGAACGTCCCCGGACACGTCTCATTCCCTCTATACGCAGGTCTTTTCTGATGAGGAAACCATGGGGCGTGTTGTGGTTGAAATCCTTGAGGCAGGGAAGAACCTCAATCGCAAAGCTTTATGTTCGAAACTTTTAAATCGCGTTGAAGCCGCTGGCAGCGAAGAAGAGGAAAAGCATTATATGAAGCTTATCCGTCTGGTACTTGAGCGAGATTCATGATTCATCCTGATTAAGATTACAGTGCAACGATTGGCTTCATAGCATTTCAGTTCGACATATTATGCGGGCTTGATTAATTCACAGCCTACCAAATTTTATGCCTGATGGCGTAAAGTACTAACTCTGAACCTGAAGCTAATCTGCCCAAGACCTTTGGCCGGCGTATATTCAGAGGCTGCTAATATGTATAGAAGTAACGAAGAAAGATTAACTGATAAGCTGATAGGTGAGGCTGTAATTTCCTTGCTTAAATCTAAGAGCCCAATATCGACTGACAGACTTATTGCACAATTACAGTTTATGGCTGTGAGTGCTGACAACATCAATCGAAAAAGCGCCTGTGAGCGAATTATTAATGAGATCCGCCATGATCTGGCTGATAAACGTGGGCGAATCACTTACGAAGTACGGGATGTCGACAATGTGCGACACTTTTTCAATGCTGAAGGACCGTCCGATGACAAGAAAAGACATTGATTCATCAAAGAGCTATACGCTAAATCACAGCGACCCGATGAAATCAAACCAATCCCAGCCGATGACAGACTCTGGTTTTAATTCAGAAGCTTATAACTATTTTAACAAAGCGGGCGAACTTTTTTTGAGTGAAACCGAAGTTTTGGGTGCCGCTATTCGTGTCATTCTGGCTGAAAAAGGCAAAGTGACAAATAAAGCCATTATATTGCACCTGATCACCCAACTTGAATGCACTTCCGATGTTGTACAATTGGATATTTTGCGTAGTGCACTGGAAATAGTTGTGGGTATGACGCCTGATGACATCAGCGTCTGAACCCGGCTACTGATATTTAATCGTTTCACGTTCAATTTTAAAACTGAGCGTGCTTTCTCTCATAAACAGCAGGTGCGGAGGGTATCAAAATGCAAGATGTGTCTTATACTCATGTCAAATTGGCTGATTACATTCTGGCAGAGGATCCGGAACTTCTGGTCGGAAATGAAACTGTCATCCGTATTTATAAGAATTTAAAAAGTCATAAAGAACGGGTTACGCATAAAGATATTATTCTTTGCCTGATTCAAAAAATTGAGCAGGAAAGTGATTCGATTAAACAGGATGTATATTTAGAAGCACTTGAGTATGTGGTATACCGTACCCCTGATGATGACACACTATAAAATATCGTCTGTATGGCAATAAATTTTTCAAATCAGCCGGGAAAATACACGATACCTCACCGGCTGATGAGTTTACTTTTCTGAGAATCTTTTAACAGACCCGGCATAATTAAAGATTTTGATTCATTAATCTATATTCCTGCTTAATCTCCGGCCACGTAACAACCGGCGCCCCATTTAGCCTGGGCGAAGCAAACAGCGGTCCCTGAAAATTACAGACCCCTGCCGCATCAAGCCACATCCATTCTTCTGGTTTTTCAATACCCGCCGCGATGACCGATATTTCCAAAGAAGAACACAATCTGATAATGGCCTGAATGATGGCTTGTTTGGGTCCGCTGGTATGGATGTCACAAATCATATTGCGGTCAATCATAATCTTATCAGGCTGGCATCGGGTCAACAGCAATAATTCGGCAGATCCGGCGCCAAAATCATCAACGGCCAGGCGCATCCCTGAGGCTTTAAGCTGTTGTAACGCTGTCGCGAAATTATCTTCGCGCGTCGCGACACCGTTTTCTGTGATTGCCACAATAATCTGCTCCGGTACCAGATCATGAGCAACAATCTCACGAAGCAAAAATCCAATCGCGTCGGGTACCCTGACGAGCGTCATAGGCAACAATTTGATTGACAGCATTTTGTCGCCAATCCCCATCTTTCGGGCAAGCGCAAAAGCCAGCTTTTTGGATCGTAAATCGGCTTCATAAATGTTTGGGCCGCTAAGTGCAGAGAAATATTCCATCGGAGAACCGCCACCGGGACCGCACAGACGCGCTTCGTAAGAAATAATCTCTCGACTGAGGGGATCAACAATCGGCTGAAACGTGAAATTGTAATCCTTCATCTCGGGAAAGATAAATCCTGCTTCAGGTTTCAGTGGCTCATCTGCGATAAAGGACCAGGCATCCGCTGGCAAAATTTCGAGATAATTTTCCTTTTCGCGAGCCTGTACAAAAGTGCATAAAAATTGAAGCGCGCGGTCTTCGTAGGTAAGCCGATATTTAGACGTTCCCTTATCCAGCACTGCCTGAAGAACAACATCCTCATGATGATGCCTGAGGTCAAACAGCTCCATCCCTACATTGCCGAAGCGCCGCGACGGTGCGTAATCACGCATGAGAACAACGACATTGTTGTGGCGTTGATCGCTGCAAATCTTGCTATAAATGGCATCGACGGCTTCTTCCGGCCCTTCCAGCAACTGGAAAAAGTGCATTCCGTCAAAAAGCAGAATACCGGTAATGCTACAGCGTTCGTTCTCGATGTTGGCTCGCGACACCATCTCTGCCAGAGGAGCAGGCCGGACAGAGTCGCTGATGTGACTGCGATAGACGAGGGTTAAAAGCATTCAGATATTCCAGGGCAGGCTCCAGTTAAGAACGCCACGATAACAGAAATTTTATTTACGGAAAATTCTCAATTGATTATCTTTCCTTACATATTGTGGCAAGAAATGCCTTGTTGCGTAGGTCCCTGACCATTAAGGATAATGGCGCGGTTGTCGTTTTAGAGGATAATCGCTGATATTCGATTCACTTTCAGGAAGCCAGGGCATGACTCATCAACCCGCACCAGAAGATTTTTACACCGAAAAATACGGTCTGACCCGTACCCACTCAGAAATCATCAACGCAACACATTATGTACAGTCAGGTAAAGCACTGGATTTAGGCTGTGGCAGCGGGCGTAACTCCCTGTATCTTAACCTTAAAGGCTTTGATGTGACGGGTTGGGATAACAACGCCATAAGCGTCGCAAAAGTGAATAATATTATTGCGGCGGAATCCCTGACCAACATCACTATCAGCGAAGCGGATCTGAACACCCACCGTTTCAGCGGTGAATATAATTTTATCTTTTCGACCGTAGTAATGATGTTTCTGCAACGCGACAGCATCCCACACATCATTGAAGATATGCATGCAGCCACCGTAACGGGCGGCTATAACCTGATTGTCGCCGCCATGGACAGTCCGGATTATCCGTGCCCGCTGCCTTTCCCGTTCACGTTTAAGCCGGCAGAGTTGCGTGATTATTATCGCGACTGGGAGATAGTGAAATACAACGAGGATGTCGGAGAACTGCATAAACGTGACGAAAACGGACACCGTTATTCGCTGCGTTTTGCGACACTGCTGGCAAGAAAAGTCTGATATCTATGACTCCTTCGCAGGCAAACCCTGCATGTCCTGACTTTTCGACTAGACTTAAAATCCACCCAAAAAGGAGCACGATATGTCATCACAAGACTTTGATAAAGATCCTAACCGTGTGGAAGATAAAGTAGAAAACACGGTCAATGAGTTTGCCGGTGAAGCACAAAAGCAATTTGGAGATTTTGTTGATTCTCCTAAACACCAGCTGAAAGGTGCTGCACGCAAATACTCCGCACAGGCAAGTGAAGCTGTCTCTGACGTGGCGGATAAGATCAAAGAAAATCCGCTGTCGGGATTGATTGCTGCCGGCGCGATTGGCGTGGTGCTGGGGTTGCTTTTAGGCCGCAAATAACCGTTCAGGAGAAAACAGATTTCTCCTAAATAAATGATTCGCATAAAGGAGATAGCATAGTGTTTTCTGTAGCTATCTACAGATACTAAGATACTCCCCTTGTAACGAATCCAATACCCGTCTCCCCTGGCGGGTATTTTTTTGCGCCCGTTTACTCAATCACTGCCCTTTACCGACCAACTGAGCGGCTTTGACAAAGATCTCATCTTCCAGGCCATCCCCTTTTTTACGTCCGAGCCGTCGTAATTCTTCAATGATGCTTTCCCGGTTAATGACGGTTCCACTGGAAATTAACCCCATAACAGCCGCGCCGATTGCCAGCCCGATCAGACCTGTTTTTTCGCTTTTATCCTTCATTATAACCCCGGTAAATTATTCGAATTTTTAAGGTAACGCTCAGTATCTATAGCTGATGTAATGCCATTTGTCAGAGTTCGCAGATTGCGCAACTTGGCCGGGATCGCATTTTTCTATTAGGGTTAATAGGTATACCTCATCCAACCCATCCAGGAGGAAACGATGACACTCCCCCCTTCACACCTCTCTACTACAGAAGAACTGAGACTCATTGACCGCTACTGGCGGGCCGCCAATTACCTGTCTGTCGGGCAAATTTATCTGATGGATAACCCGTTGCTGCGCGAACCCCTCAAACCTGAGCACATCAAGCCTCGTCTGCTGGGGCACTGGGGCACTACGCCAGGTCTGAATTTTATTTATGCGCACCTCAACCGGGCGATATGCCAGCGTGATCTTGATATTATTTATATCTGCGGTCCGGGTCACGGCGGCCCCGGCATGGTGGCAAATACCTGGCTTGAAGGCAGCTACAGCGAGATTTATCCGCAGATCAGCGAGGATGCCAGCGGAATGCAAAAACTGTTCAGGCAGTTCTCATTCCCCGGTGGCATTCCCAGCCATGCGGCGCCGGAAACACCGGGGTCGATTAACGAGGGCGGCGAACTCGGCTATTCTCTGTCTCATGCGTTCGGCGCAGTATTTGATAATCCTGATCTCATTGCCGCCTGCGTCATTGGCGATGGTGAAGCCGAAACCGGTCCGCTGGCCTCGGGCTGGCACGGCATTAAATTCCTCAATGCCGTGCGGGACGGCGCAGTACTGCCGATACTGCATCTTAATGGTTATAAAATTGCTAACCCGACCCTCCTGGGGCGAATGAGCGACGACGATCTACGTCAGTTATTTTCCGGTTATGGTTACGAGCCATTATTTGTCAGCGGACACGAGCCGGAACAGATGCATATTCAGATGGCCCGCGCACTGAACATTTCACTGGATATGATCAAAGATCTCCAGCAACTCGCCCGCGCCGGTACGTCCAACGACGGTGTTCCCGCGTGGCCGATGATCATCCTGCGCAGTCCGAAAGGTTGGACCGGCCCGAAGACCGTTGACGGTAAAAAAGTCGAAGGTTTCTGGCGCGCACATCAGGTGCCGGTATCTTCCTGCCGTGACAACGACGAGCATCGCCAGATCCTTGAAGACTGGATGCGCAGCTACCAGCCTGACGATCTGTTCGATGAACAGGGACGCCTGAAGCCGGAATTACGGGCGCTGGCACCACAGGGGGATAAACGTATGGGTGCCTCGCCCTTCGCCAATGGCGGCAGACTGCGGCGGAAACTGGTGCCTGCAGAACTGGCCAAATTCGCCGTTAAGCTGACCTCACGCGGCGAACCGCAGGTGCAATCAACAGAAATGCTCGGCCGCTATCTGGCCGATATCTTTACCCTCAATCCTAATAACTTCCGTCTGTTCGGCCCGGATGAAACTGCGTCTAACCGGCTCAGCGATGTGTTTAATGTCACCAACCGCACCTGGCTGGAAGACATTGAACCTTACGATGAGCAACTGGCTGCCGATGGACGGGTGATGGAAATTCTCAGTGAGCATCAGTGTCAGGGCTGGCTGGAAGGTTATTTACTCACCGGACGGCATGGGCTGTTCAACTGCTATGAAGCCTTTATTCATATCGTCGGCTCCATGTTTAATCAGCATGCTAAATGGCTGAAGGTGACCCGTAAATTGCCGTGGCGTCAGCCGATCTCTTCTCTCAACTACCTGCTTTCCTCCCATGTCTGGCGTCAGGATCACAACGGCTACAGCCATCAGGATCCGGGTTTTATGGATCATGTCGCGAACAAGAAAGCCGATATCGTGCGTATTTATCTGCCGCCGGATGCCAATACGTTGTTGTGGGTCGCAGATCACTGTCTGCAAACCTGGGACCGCATCAATGTGATTGTGGCTGGTAAACAACCTGCCCCGCAATGGCTGTCTGCCGACGAAGCCGCAGAACATTGCGCCGCAGGGATGGGCATCTGGCCATGGGCGGGCCATGAGCCGGACGGAACGGAACCTGATGTAGTGATGGCTTGTGCGGGCGATGTGCCAACCATGGAAACCCTGGCGGCGGTCGATTTATTGCGGGAATATCTGCCGGATCTCAGCGTCCGTGTGGTGAACGTGGTGGATATTATGGCTTTACAGACCCAGGAACAACATCCTCACGGACTGAGCGAAGCTGCTTTTGACCACATTTTCACCCAAAGCAAACCGGTAATTTTCGCCTTCCACGGCTATCCAAGCCTGATTCACCGCTTAACCTACCAGCGCAACAACCACCGCAATTTCCACGTCAGCGGTTTTATGGAAGAAGGCACCACCACCACGCCGTTTGACATGACCGTGCTCAATAAGCTGGATCGCTTTCACCTGGCGCAGGCAGCCATTCTGCATACGGAAAAATTGCAAGGCCAGGCGGATGATGTTCTGGATACGTTGCAAGAGAAAATTGCCGCGCATCATCGCTATGTGCGTGAGTATGGTGAGGATTTGCCTGAAGTTCGTGACTGGAAATGGCCCTCACAACAGGGAAGTGGCGGCGCGCCGGAATAACCTGAGGCGGTGAAACTCTGCCTTGTGCGAAGCTTTTCTAAACAGTGCTCCCGTATCCCGGGATAAGAAGGCAAATGGGATTGCTGCCTCTGGATTGCTTTCGCCGCGGCAAAACTTTCAGTAACGTCTGTTTAAAAATGAGCATGATTCACCACACAAAAGCCACGCAAACATCGCGTGGCTTTTTTCAGAAAATCCTGATCTGTTAAATCATCAGTTTTCCAGCTGGTACGTCAGCGTGATCTCAGCGTTCAGTACCTGAGAAACCGGACAGCCTGCTTTGGCTTTTTTGATGATTTCATCAAATTTATCTTTGTCGATGCCTGGCAGTTTCACTTTACTGTCGAGTGCGATTTTGGTGATCGCAAAACCGCCATCCACTTTATCGAGTGAAACATCAGCAACAGTATCGATGCTTTCCGGCGTGTGCCCGGCTTCACCCAGCATCAGCGAGAGCGCCATGGAGAAGCAGGCTGAGTGCGCCGCACCAATCAGTTCTTCCGGATTGGTGCCTGGCTTGCCTTCAAAACGGGTATTAAATCCATATGGCTGTTCCTTCAGGGCACCACTTTCAGAAGAGATATAGCCTTTACCGTGTTTAATGTCACCTTCCCAGTGTGCCTGTCCTTTCTTATGTATGGTCATCTTTTCCTCCGGTTTGTATTACATTAACTTTAAGTATAGCTTCTGATGAGTGATCCGCGAGGATGACCGGACTGTACGGTCTGCGGACACCTTTTCCATGAATCACAACAACATAGATAACCGGGGAATAAAGCATGTTTAAACCGCAAGATCTCGTTCAGTCCAAAACCGGCGGCCCGAAAATGATTGTCCGGCGCGTTGAGGGCGACACGCTGTGGTGCTCGCGGACAGATGACTTTTCTGCCACAGAAATTTCAGTAAAAGCCGATACCGTCGATTTGTATCATGAAGACGGCGATTTTGGCGTGTGCTGATCACCACATCGATTGACCATTAAGGCCGCCGCGGTGGCCTTTTTATTTCCCATGTATTGCCTGCGCCCTCTTAATGAATTAATATTCTGTATTATAGAATAATTATTCATTATAGGTGACAATAAATGGACGTCGTTATCCCGGTAGAAAAACAGTTTCAGGCTTATAATAGTCACGATCTCGATACCTTCGTTTCCTGCTACAGCGACGATTTCATCGCATATCGTATGCCAAACATGTCGCCTTCCTTACAGGGCAAAGAAGCACTCAGAACTTTTTACAAGCACCACCGGTTTAACAACGCGGCGTTAAGCGCTGAGCTGATTTCGCGAACAGTACTGGGCAATAACGTTTTTGATCATGAAATGATTTACGGGATTTATGACACCCCGGTTAACAGCATTGCCGTATTTGAAGTGGAGAAGGGACTGATTAAAACGGCGTGGTTCTATTTTGAATAGATATTCATTTTAGCCTGTGCATTAAAATAAAAAATCCTGAGATTGTTAAATCCCAGGATTCAATGATTCTGCTTCCTGCCTGCTTTACCAGCCTTTTACCGCATCTCCGTGATAGATAGCGTCAGCCGCTTTTACTGTGGCATCCGTCTGATAAGACTCAACCAGCTCCTTCACTGCCTGACTGTCTTTGTTATCTTCCCGTGCCACGATAATATTTACATAAGGTGAATCTTTATCTTCGACAAACAGGCCATTTTTGCCCGGCGTCAGCCCGACCTGTCCTGAATAAGTGGTGTTGATGATTGCCAGTTCAATTTTGTCGTCATCAATGGCGCGCGTCAGCTGCGGTGCTTCGATTTCAACAATTTTGAGATGCCTGGGATTCTCAATGATATCCAGAGACGTTGGCAGCAAACCCACGCCCTCTTTCAGTTTGATCAAACCCTCTTTTTGCAGCAGTAGCAGCGAACGCCCCAGGTTAGTCGGGTCATTAGGTACCGCCACCTGCGCGTTATCACTGAGCTGATCGATGGATTTTATCTTGCGGGAATAGCCTGCAATGGGATAAACAAAGGTTTTCCCCACTTCCACCAGCTTGTAGCCGCGCTCTTTGATCTGCTTATCCAGATAAGGACGGTGCTGAAATGAGTTCACATCAATGTCACCGCTGCTCAGCGCAGAGTTTGGCAACACGAAATCGTTGAAGGTCACGACTTCCACATCAAGGTTGTATTTATCTTTGGCGGTTTTTTTGATGGTTTCCCACATCTGCTGATCAATACCCGCACTGATACCCACTTTAATGTGATTTTCCTGCGATTTTTGGTCACAAGCACTCAGCACCAGTGCACCTGCCAGAGACAACGCCAGAACCGAAAATTTTAGTGTTATGCGCATAAAGGTTTTTACTCTTTCCGTGAATAATTAAAATGTTGAAATAACATCGCTGAAGGCCACAGTGTTTCAAAGCAGGTCGTAATGGGCAAATACGAAAAAGAAATAACCAGATACGGGACTGTTATGGGAACGGACAGAAAACAAGCAACTATTGAGTTTCATCTGCCTTACAACGCAAAAAACCCGCTCTGCGCGGGTTTTGTCGAAGGAGATACTCTTATGTGGAAAGATTTCCTGATAGTAAACCGATTATTCGCCCGCAGCCTGTAATACCGCAGGCTGAGGGCGGGACAGAAAGATGGTGATGCCTGCCAGCAGTGTCAGCACACCGCCGAGCAGAAAGGCACTGCTGACGCCCGCGTGGTCAGCGAGGATACCGCCAGACAATGCACCCAGCGCAAGCGATGTCTGGAAGACACACACCAGCAACGCCGAACCGGTTTCAAACAACGCAGGTGACGCCTGATAGGTCCAGATATTCAGACACACTGGCAGGGCCCCAAAGGCTAATCCCCAGAGAATTACCAGTACACAGGCCAGCGCCAGCGGCACCGGAAACAGCGACAATACCAGCACCGAGACGCTGAGCAGCAGCATGTTGAGCATAAATGCCTTCTTCACACCGAACTCACGGACAGTGATTTCACTGGTCAGTGTGCCTAACAACCCCGCCACACCATAGCCCATCAGTAACAAAGAAATATTGCCGGCAGAAAGGTGCAGGTTAAACCGCAGCCATGGCTCGAGGTAGGTATAGGCTGCGAAATGACCGCCCGCCATAAATACCCCGATGATCAGCGCATAGCGGATCCCCGCAACTTTCGTGACGCCAAGCATCGCACGCAGGCCGATAGATTGCTGGGCGGGCAGCGAAGGCAGCGCCACCCATTGCAACACAAAATTGCAACACAAAAAATGCCAGCGCCAGTACGGCATTGAGCGTAAACGCCATCCGCCAGCCGAACAGATCGCCGATAAAAGCGCCCGCCGGTACACCTGCGACCGTGCCGACCGCCACGCCAGCGGTGATCAGCGAAATGGCCCGTGCACCCTGCTCTTCTGACACCAGCCGTCGTCCGGAGGGAATGGCAAACGACCAAAATCCCCCCACGCCGATACCCAGAATAATACGTCCGATCAGCAGAATATTGAACGACTGCGCCAGTACGGCGATACCGTTGGCCACGATCACCGTTGCGCTGAGCAACAACAGTAAGGTGCGGCGATCCATTTTTCGGGCAAACAACATAATCAGCGGCGCAGAAATTGCAGCCACTAAACCGGGCAACATCACCGCCAGCCCCGCATGCCCTTCGGTAATGCCCAGAGACTGGGCGATCGGCGAAAGTAAACCGATCGGCAAAAATTCAGTATTAACCAGCGCGAAGGTGCCGCAGGCCAGTGAGAAAACCGCCAGCCAGCGGCGGAACGCAGAAGTTTCTGGCCGGGTGTCCAGCGATGAGCACTCAGTCATTTTATTATCCTTAGCAAGGTGAACTATTTCATGTCTGTATAATCTGGCTAATAAACGTGATCACTATCACAGGGTCAAGGCATTTTCATAATGAGTGTTAGGGTATTTCTTATCCGCCTGCCGGATAAGCCAGTCTCCGCCTGCCATGCCGGCTGCAGAGGTACGCGGAGGTTCAACTGAAAAAGGCACATACAGATAACGCGGACAGGAAATCTCTCCACATATAAGTATGTTGTAACTAATGTGCAAAAACAGTGAAATTAACCGCCGGATACGGCGGTCAAAAAATGATGGAAGACAACACGGGAGTACCGGGGTTAATGCGACACTGATTTTGAATAAAGCTGGATGATCATAATACCGAGGGCGATGCAGCCCATGCCAATCAGCGCAGGCGTATCAAGCCGTTGTTTGTAGATGAAAAATGACATTGTCGACACAAGGAAAATCCCCATTCCTGCCCAGATAGCATAGGCGATGCCGATATTCATCACTTTAACAACCTGGGAAAGTCCGTAAAACGATATGGCATAACCTACAACCACAATGACGCTCGGAACTAACCGGGTAAATCCATTGGATGCCTTCATCATCGTGGTAGCCAGCGTTTCAGCGCAGATAGAAACAGCAAGGATCAGATATATTTTGAACATAACACCTTCTGAATATAAAATTTAAAAAAATAATACCATACCCCGCCCCCCAGTATTTAACGCAATTAACCTCCTCTTCTGACCAAAATGATTGAAAACGACGGGGACGCAGACATTCAGTGATTTCCTATTTTTACAACGGGTGCAATTTCAAGCAAATCTTTTCTGTCATGCTGGATAAGATGTGAGTTCGAAGTTTTTAAGGTGGCGAAACCAATGTCTATTTCATTGACGACGAGAGAATTTATACTTTCATCTTTAGAGAAAGTGGGTGTTGACAATAGGAAGCTGGCAGCAATCGCAGAGGGCGCTGAAATCTACGGACCTGAAGGCTTACTTGACTCAATACATTTAGTGGGTTTCATCGCAGAAATGGGTGAGTGGATGGAAACCAGAACCGATTCATCCGGGAGTTTTTTTGATATCCTTGATGGCGATCTGTTCGAAAACTTCAAAAATATCAATGAAATTGAAGCGCTGTTAAGCCGGAGGTATAGCCATGTTAGCTTTTCCTCCTGACAGCCGGTTTATCAGCGCAGAAAAAATCGAAGACATTTGTTATCAGCGTCTGGCTGACCAGGTTCCGACACCTTTCTATGCCTACAGCGCATCGCAAATACGGGCAGACTTTTCAGCGTTAAAAAATTCACTTCCTGATGATATTCACTATTTTTATTCGCTTAAAGCGAATCCGAATAAAGCGTTAGTACGCCTGTTAAACCAGGCCGGAACAGGCTGTGAAGTATGTTCTCTGGCAGAACTCGAAACGGTATTAAGTCAGGGCGTCGAGCCGCAAGATATTATTTTCGTCGGCCCCGGAAAATACATTGCTGAATTAACGCAATGTTGTCGTATTGGTATTAAAGCTGTCGTCATAGAATCCATTGAAGAAATGAAACTGCTCAATGACATTGCAGCAAGCATAGGCGTTATACAAACCATTGCGTTACGCATCAACCCGGACTTTATTGGCGAAAAAGCCAAACTGGTGATGAGCGGCAAGCCCCGGCAATTTGGCATAGACGAACAACTTTTACCACAGGCCTTTTCCTGTGTCGGGCAGCAGAGTCATTTACGGCTCGCGGGGATCCACATTTATCTCGGTACGCGGATCCTTGACTGGCAGGCACTGGCTAAAAATACTTTGAATATTCTGTCGCTGGCCGAATCTTTGCAGAATACCTACAAGATTCATTTTGATTTTGTTGATGTCGGCGGAGGTTTTGGTGTCCGGTATTTTGACAAAGAAAAAGCGCTGGATATTGATTCGCTGGGTGATGCGTTAGCGGACATTATCCGTACTTATCACGAAAATTTCCCCCGGTGTAAAATTATCGTCGAGTTGGGCAGGTATCTGATTGCCCGCGCCGGTGTTTTCGTTACCCGGGTTAACTACCTCAAGCCCTCGCGGGATGAATGGTTCGCGGTTTGTGACGGGGGTGCCAACTGTCACGGCAGTGCGGCAGGGATCAATTCTTTGATTCGCCGTAATTTTCCCATGGCCCGCCTGGGTGAAACCCGCTCCGACCAACAATATCGTTACCAGGTCACCGGGCCGCTTTGCACACCCACAGATTTATTAGGCGAGAACGTTATGCTGGCTGAACTGCGTCCAGGTGATCTTATTGGCATCGGACATTCAGGCGCTTACGGGGCCAGTGCCTCACCGGTAAACTTTTTAGGTTTTGGTCATCCTGCCGAAATTCTGGTGGAGAAAGATCAGGCTTTTCTTATCCGGACCGCAGATAACATTGAAACATTATTGGCGCCTCAGATTTGTCAGCCATTATCTGTTGCGAACGCCTAAGGTACCTCTATGTCTCTGGAGTTTTCCGCATCAAATATTCTGTGGCATGAGTTTGAAAAAAATAACGTGCCTTCTCCGGCAGCGGACAGTGAGCAACTCGATAAAGTTAAAAGTTTTGTTAACGCTTTTTTCCAGTCCCATTCCCGGATAAATGAAGCCCCGCTTCGGCCGGTCTCCCGTTGGTATAATGCAGATAACCTGACCTTCACGGCGATGCTCAAAAAGTTGGTCACTCAGCTTGAAGAACAGGCGCTGGTGAATGATCTCGATTTGGTGGTGCTGACCCACTGGACGCCTGATGCAGAAATCGGCGCGTCGGTAACCAATGCCATTATTTACGAAACCGGCTCTCATAACGCTTTTGGTATCGCCATCAGTGATCATGGTTTAAGCAGTGCCTTTGTTGCGCTGCAAATCATTGAAGATTACCTGGAGGATATTGGCGGGGACGGGCGTTCCCGCAAGGCGCTTCTGATGATGGCCGATCAGGATGCGATCCTTTATGACAGCCCTTATCTCGCCAGTTTCCGGCCTTCTGCCAGTTGCTGTTTGCTCCTTTTACAGAGCTTCGCACCCGCCGGTGTCCGCAGCGCGCCGGGCAATATTATCTTTAAAAATTATCAGAAGACCGCACTCCCGCTTTCCGGGGCGGGCATTTATCCTTTGCTGTCCACGCTGGATATGTTCAGTGATACGGAAAACAAATTGCCTCTGATTATTCTGACAACAATGCAGTTGTCGTCTGTATTGCGCCGGGATGAAAACTTCCCGTCTATCCAGATAGAAACCTGGGACGATGCCTTATTGTCTTCAGCGCCCTGGGTATTACTAAAAAAGCTGGCCCGGAATAATACGCGATTCTTATTCATCGTCCCGGAGGGGAAGAACATGATATTTGCCAGTTTCGTGATGGAGGGCTGATCGTGTATATCCATGCCACCACAAAACTGGTTGCTCCCGTACTTACGCCGCTGTCTGTACTGGAAAAAAAATACCGCTGGGGGGAGCGCAACCATAAGATTTTTAGCCGGTTTCATAAGATGCAGTCTGCCAGTCTCTTTGAACATGAGGCATTACCGGATCTGATCATCCGACTGCTGCAGCAATTACGCGCGGAGTGTGACCCCGGGTTATTTCGTCAAATTCGCTATGTTGCCTGGGCGCATTCTCTGCATGCCGTCAGTCCGTTCGACCTTATGACCGGGCAGTCCGGCGGACTTCAGGCGCTTTTTGGTGATCGGGATATTGAATTTTTTTCGGTAACCCAGGCATCCTGCGCTTCGGGTCTGGTGAGTCTGAAATATCTGCAGGCAAAAATGAGCGCCGCGCAGCAGAATAATGCCCCGGTGTGTGGCCTGTTGATCACCGGCGAAAAATGCTTTCACCGTACGGTACAATACGTCGATCAGAACGGTTATTTCGGCGAAGCTTTTTGCGCCACGCTGGTCGGTATGTTGCCTTCGGTACAGTCACTTCGCCTGCGTGCACTCCACATACAACAACTTGCTGCTTATGGCACACGTATGCGGTCAACGGATCGTGAAAGTGAAAATGCTTATGATCACGCATTTCTGCCGATGATGACCGAAACCATTCAAAAAGCGCTGGAAGCCGCCGGGCGCAAGCCTGAAGACCTCAGCGCCGTGCTCCCCTATCACATCAGCCCGGTGACTTTTGATCGCATTGCCGACCGTACCGGTTTTGGCAGAGAGATCATTTTCCATCATAACCTTTACACGCTGGGTCACTGCTTTTGCAGCGATGCGTTTCTTAATCTCCACAGTCTTCTCGCCCGTCACGATCATCCTGTGAAGTCTCAGTGCATGCTTGCGCTGGCATCCGGTGTGGCGGGCACCTTTGGCGCCATGGTTCTCGAATCAGAAAATGAGGGTAATCAATGAATACAAGCCATTTAACGCATTGGCTGGCCCGTTCTGCACAGGCATTCCCGGAGAAAACAGCCCTGGTTGCCGGTGATGATGAGATAAGCTGGGCAGCACTGTCCCGGCGGGTCATGAAGACGGCCAGCTATTTGCAGCAACATTCTATTAAACGGGGCGACCGGGTGGTGGTTTGGCTGCCCAACAGTATCGACTTTGTGGTGTGTTTCTGGGCGGTTCAATACCTGCAGGCTGTCTTTGTTCCTGTAAATCCTGATACGCCCGTCGCGCGCGTGCGCTGGATATTCAACAATGCCGAGGCTGCATTGCTGGTCAGTAGCAGTGAACAAGCTGCTGCGCTGTTTGCCCTGCCCGCCGATGAACAAGGCCAGCGCTCCCCGGGCCCGGTGCTGTTTGATAAGCCTGGTGCGGAGAACCTGATCCATCCGGTATTGCTGACCTTACAGCATATCGCAGCACAAGCAGACGTTGCGCCGCTGACGGTGGAAAATGCGCTGGATATCGATTTGGCCAGCCTGATATATACATCAGGTTCCACCGGCCATCCCAAAGGTGTCATGCTCACCCAACGCAATATGTTGAGTGCGGCGTCGTCGGTGTGCACTTATCTGGATCTCCGGGCAAGCGATCGCATCTTCTGCACTATCCCGATGAGTTTCGACTACGGGCTTTATCAGGCGATTCTGGCCGCCAGAGCAAGCGCAACACTGATCATTGAAAAGGATTTCAGTCGCCCGCTGTTTGCCCTAAAACAATTGGTGAAACACCAGGCAACGGTATTGCCAATTGTTCCTACATTGCTGGCTCTGATTGCCCCTCTGGCAAAGCGTTATGATTTTTCTTCTCTGCGTAAAATCACCAATACGGCTGCCGCACTGCATTCCAATGATATTGATACACTGATCACCTTATTCCCTCAGGCGGAAATTTTTTCTATGTATGGCCTGACGGAATGTCATCGCTGCACCTGGCTGCCGCCGGCGATGTTGTCAACGCATAAAGAAAGTGTCGGTTACGCCATTCCGAATACCGAACTTTGGGTGGTCGATGATAACGGCGTGCAACACCGTAACAATGCCACCGGTGAACTGGTAATCCGTGGTGCGACAGTCATGCGGGGATACTGGCGCAATGAAGAACAAACGCAAAATAAATTGCGTCCCGGCCCGCTTCCCGGCGAATCCGTACTTTATACGGGGGATATCTGCAGGCTGGATGAACACGGCCTGCTTTATTTTGTCGCCCGCAAAGATGACATTCTGAAAACCAACGGTGAGAAAGTTGCCCCCAGAGAAGTCGAAGGCGTACTAAAACGTATACCCGGCGTCGGACAAGTGGCGGTGATTGGCCTCTCTCATCCGGTTTACGGTGATGAAATCATCGCCTGTATTGAATGTGTGACAGCCCCTGATATTGCCCTGCTTAAAGCGTTTTGTCAGACACATCTTGAAGGTTACAAGCGCCCTCACCGCTACTATTTCAGCGAATCATTGCCCAAAAATCCTAATGGAAAAATTGACCGTAACCGGCTGCCTGAGCTCCTGTTATCCCCGCCCCATGATGTTAAACGCGAATCCGTAAAATTATAAGGAAATCATCATGTTTACCTCAACCATCATTGAAGCTATCGGTTTAGTGCTTGAAAGTTCTCATCTCTCAGAATTACATGCAGAAACGCATCTGGAGCGCGATTTAGGGTTTGAAAGCGGCCTGTATATTGAGCTGATTATGTATCTTGAAGAGAAAATCGATGGTCTGATCCTTGATCCCGCCACATTAGAATTTGAGCATTTCGAAACCGTCGGCAGTTTATCGAACTTCATTCAACTCCAGCTCGCGAACCGGGCTGCTTAAATGGATGCATGGACAGAAATTATCGCCATTTTTATGCGTTTCCGGCATCAGCCCGGTGCGGCCTGGAACCATCACGCGCAAAGCTGTGATTATGCGGCGCTGGGCCAGCGCGCGGCAGATCTTGCCGTGCTGATACGCCGGCACCAGACCGAATACAACACCCATTTAAAACCGGTGCTGGTATACGGGCATAAGTCATTTGATTTTATTGCCGCCTGGTGGGCATGTCTGATTTGCGGTTGTCCGGTGGTGCCGGTTGAATCGGACCACAGTCCTGAGCGCGTTGAGAAAATTGCACGCACGGCTGGCGCTGACCTGCTGGTGAATACCGGCACGCCAGCCGTTCAGATAAACATTGCCGGGGCTATCCACACGGCAGCTGTCAGCGCGTCAGGTTGTACTGAAGCCATGTTGCTTGAACTGCTCAGGGAAAGCCGTCAGCGGTTGCATGATGCATCCGGCATTCCCCTGGCTTATATCATGTTTTCCTCCGGCACCACCGGCGAGCCCAAAGGGATCCAAATCAGCCTGCAAAACATGGTGAATTTCATCCAGTGGATCCGCGCAGATTTCCCGTTAAACGGCGCAATCACCGGCAATGTTCGCTACTGCTTTGATGTTTCGTTATTTGAAATCTGGTTAGCCTGGATTTTCCTGCAACCTCTGTCAGTACTCGATCATCGCGAACTTATTAACACCCGTAAGATGATTGCTCAGCACGCACAGGCCGGGGTTGTCTGCTGGGTATCCACGCCCTCGATGATCCGCCTTTATCTGTTAGATCCCATGTTCAATGCAGAGCAACTTCCCCGGCTCAGGCGGTTTATTTTTTGCGGTGAAACACTGACCAAAGACATCGTCGCTCAGCTATGGGCACGCTTCCCTCTGGCTGCGGTGATAAACACCTATGGCCCGACGGAATGTTCTGTGGCAGTGACCTCCGTGCTGATCACACCGGAGATGATGAGCGATGCATTGCCATTGCCGATTGGCGCTGCCAGGCCTGGTGCGATGCTCAGCCTGTACGTACGGCACGGTGGCACCGGCCAGGGCGAGCTGCTCATTAGCGGAGCCTGTGTCGGCCCCGGTTATCTCAATGCACCGGAGAAACAACGGACCCAGTTTATCCGGCATGCGGAGCAAAACGCTTATCTGACCGGTGATATCGGCCAGATGAAGGCGGATTATTACTATTTTCTGGGACGGGAAGACGGGGAAGTCAAAATCCAGGGGCACCGTGTTGATCTTTATGAAATAGAGCACTTCCTGCGCGACCATAATCTCGTTTCAGATGCCGTGGTTACGCCTCATCTGCGTAAAGGTCATGCGGAGGCCATTCAGGCCTGCGTCATCCTCAATGGTTCAGGCACGCTCTCTGAACTGGGTCATGCCATGCAGGCACACTTTCCGCCTTGGTCCATCCCGCGTTACTGGTATGCCATTCCTCAGACTGTTTTGAATCATAACGGGAAACTGGATCGTAATGCGGCACGCGATCTGGCGCTCAATAAAGGGGAAAAATATGTTTTTATCGCAAATCAGACCGTTATTTGACCGGCTGAGAAACCGCAGTAACGCCACTGCGCTGATTAATCAGCAGGGAAGATACAGCTTTGCTGAACTGGGCGCCCGCACGGCAGCTATCGCGCATTTTCTTACCCCGCATGCAGGCTGCAATGTTCTGATTTTCGGTCATAAACAGCTCGATGCGGTGGCCTGCATTCTGGCCTGCATCAGTAAGGGATGTTGCTTCACCTTTGTTGACCAGGCGAATCCGCCGTCAAGAATTGAGAAAATTGCCAGGATGACAGGTACGGAAGTGATCATTACCACCCTGGCACAACCGCTTGCAGGGCTGGAGCCCTGGCCGCAGTGCGTCAGCGCATCACTGCACGATATGTCTGCCGCTTCTCTGCCCGAGGAACCGCTCTTAACTCAGCCACTTTTTTATATCCTGTCGACATCAGGCAGCACCGGTGAGCCTAAGGGCGTCAAGGTCAGTTATGACAATTTTGCGGCGTTCAGTGCCTGGTTCGCGCCCCAGGTCACCGCAGGAAAAGACAGGGGTTGCCATGTCAATCATGCCTGTTTTTCTTTTGATATGGCCATTCTCGATCTAATCCCCGTCCTCAGTAGCGGGCAGACAGTGCTGATGCTGGATCATTGCAATAATGTTTTACCCCGGCAAAACATAAAGCTCATGACCAGAGAGCCTGAAGCGCCTGTCACCAGCTGGTTTTCAACCCCCAGTTTTGCCGAAATCATGCTGAAGGATCCTTTATTTAACCACGTAACATTTGCCAGTCTGAGGCGTTTTTATATCGGCGGTGAGCGGGTTGCGCTGGGTTTAGTCACACAATTGCAGACGCGTTTCCCGGGGCTTGAGGTACTGCACGCCTATGGCCCGACAGAGACGACATGTGTAACGCACACGCATCTTTTGTCCCATCCGCCGCAGCATAATGCCGGCTTGTTGCCTTTGGGCAGGCCTCAGGGGCTTAACCGCATGCGCATCGTCGATGAGGCAGGTCATGCCGTTTCCGCGACGGTAACGGGCGAAGTCAGGCTTTATGGTCCTCAGGTTTCACAAGGCTATCTGCCTGAAGATCACCCGCGCAATCAGGCTTTCGGTGAGGATGAATTTGGCCGGTATTACGCAACAGGAGACCGCGGTTTTGTCGATGAAAACCAGTCACTGTTTATTTGCGGAAGGGATGACGGGCAACTTAAGCTGCATGGCAACCGTATCGAACGGGCAGAAATAGAATCTGCTGTCTGCGCAAATACCAATGTTACCCAATGCTGCGTGGTGCCGGTTGAAGAACAAGGTAAGGTGACCGACCTGCAACTGTTTGTACAGTTGCATGAGGACAATCTGCACCACCGGCAAAGCTTACGCCGTTTTTTGTCTGAGCAGTTACCGGGATACATGATCCCCAGGCAACTGGTTTTTTGCCAGTCCTTCCCGATCACGTTGCATGGAAAAATAGACCGGCAGGAACTCGTCCGACAACATCTCTTATCTGATATTTTTTAACGGCTCACCTGCAAGCACATATAAAAAACTCAATGTGAAGGGTGAGACAATCTCCGGCATGGAGTTATCTTCATCGTATTGAAGAATAGCTGATTTTATGAAATGTGAACGGGGTCATAATGCGTTTTGATCATACCGGTTATGTCGTGTCAGATACAGATGCAACTGCGGCGGCTATTAAAATTTTCTTCCCCGTGATCATCAGATATAAAGAACAGATTAATGCTCAGCAAGTGTTAATTACATTGCTGGCCACGGCAGATGGAAATAATCAGGTTGAACTGGTTGAACCATTAAAAAGTAATATTCACCTGCAAAGCATGCTGGAAAAATCAGGGAAATCCTCCCTTCCCTATCATATTTGTTTTGTTGTAAATAATTTTGACGAACAATACCAGGAGATGAAGTCCGCAGGCTGGATTGTATTAACGCGCCCGTTTAATGCTTTCAAAAGTGATCATCGCGCCAGCCATCTTTATCATCCGGATGCCGGAATAATCGAAATCATGTCGGGGGCGTTATGAAATCATTTTCCGATCAGGCGTCAGACATGGACTTTTTAACCCCAGGCTCAGATGCGCAGGATATTGCCGACCAGCTTCGTCAGATAGTCTCCCCGGCCCAAACACGTATCGTCATGCGCGAATGGTCACAGTCCGCAGCATTTAACCGCCTTGGCCTGCCCGCTAAATATGTATTACAACAAAATATACAGAATTATCAGGATATCAGCCTGGCAGCACGCTACCGGCTGTATGAAAAAGTGGGTTTTATTTCCCCGATCCTTATGTTTTCTGCGCCCGGCCCCGGTATGGCGGCATTTGCGGTTTCCGGGCTCGGCACAGAGCAACAACAGGATGCTTTTTTTAGCCGCTTTCAGGAAACTTTAGGCTGGTCATGTTTTGCGATGACTGAACCGGAGCAGGGAAGCGATGCAGGCGCCATGGAAACCAGGGCGTCGCCGGTCAGGAACGGCTATCTGATCTCGGGCAGAAAAATGTTCATCGGCAATGGCATGATTGCTGATACCGGTGTCGTATTTGCCCGCACAGCACCTGGGCCGCTGGGTATTAATGCCTTTATATTTAATCCTCAGGTTGCAGAAATCTCGCGCTACGCACTGGAATTAAACGGCTTAAAAGGCACCAATCTTGCCCATATAGAGTTTAATGACGTATTCATTCCTGAAGAAAATATGTTGGGCCGGCACCTGAAGCCTACCGAACGATTTGCAAAATCAGCCATCGCCACATTTGATGCCCTGCGTCCCTGCGTCGGCGCGCTGGCGCTGGGTGTGGCACGACGTGCGTTACATGAATGGCAATCCCATCTTCAGCTTACCGTGTCGCAGTCTGCGTGGTTATCGCAAACGGAACGTCGCTGGCTGGCGGTATATCACCATGCCCTGCGAAGTTGCCAGCAAACCGACGATAAACAACCACCTGACAGTCATCCCGGCATGGTGAAAACCAGCTGCGTAATACTTGCCGATGAGATAATCAGCTGGCTTATTCATGATACGCCAGCCGGGAATATGCCCCTGCTGAACAAACTGTGGCAAGCATTCCGTGACGTGAAAGCCTTTGAATATACCGAGGGCACACGGCAGATCCATCGTTTAAATCAGGGATTTTCACGCAGGCAAAGGATGAGCACATGCCTTTAACCATTACCCTGCTCGGCCAGGGCGCGATAAAAGTTCGCAGTTGCTGTGAAGCGGTGACGCCTGACAGCCGGCATTTTATTGCCGCTGGGTTACCGGAGACCGGGGCAACATCTGGGACAGAAGATTGCTGGTATCATCACTGGCCGGAAGAAGATTGCGGAAACCGCCTGCATGCAAAAATTCTTCTCACACTTTGCCATCACCATTCCCACCCTTCTGCGAAGAGCCTGCTGGTCTATGATTCGCTTTATCCGGCCGCACGCGGAGCAACCCCATTGCTCCAAAGTTTACTTTGTCACTGTCCGGGGTTTTCCGAAGCCTGGGGAATTTGCAGCGGTTGTTTTGATCCCGATGCCGCCAGTGCCCTTGCCCGGGTTCTGATGACGGAGGAATGTCGTTTGCTTTACATTTTCGATCCGATGCAAAGACTCAGTCAGTGCCCGACGCCTCAGGAGTCAGAATTGCATTATCTGATTTTTTCGGCGCGGACGTTGAGACCGTCATGAATAATAGGCTGGATTCGCTGATAGAAAAGCTGTCCTCGCCCGCTGTTTTTCCTATGCGTGCCTCAGAGGCTCAACAGCTTGCACTGATGAGAACACAGACCCTGGATTGCGGGTCACATCGCAGCAGGATCCTGATCAGTGGAAATCCGGGGTACGGGGCAAAAAAAGCACTTTTATTGCATGGATGGGGAGGCCATCCGCTGATGCTGGCCCAGGCTAAGGATATCCTGCAGGCGCAGGGGTATGAGGTGTATTTGCCATTTTTGCTCGGACATGATCCGCAAACTCCGGCACCGGCTGATTTACCTGTGCAAACTCAGTTACTGCTCACCCTGCAAACGACATTTGGCACTTTCGATACCGTCGTGGCACATTCCGCTGGCGGACTTATCACCGCCTTGTCGGCATCTCTTGGGTTTCGTTTCAGGAAGCTGGTGCTGATGTCGGTACCGGCCTCTTTTACCAGCCTGCTTCGGCACTTTTTACGGCAAAACCGTCTTCCTGTTCAGTATCTGGCCCCGCTGTGCGCGGAGTACCGGTCCCGTTTTCCGGCCGCCGGCATGCCCGAAACAGACGCACTTTTTGGCCTGGGTGAGATACCGGCCTTAATAGTGCATGGTCAGCAGGACAATAAAATCAATCATGCCGATGCGCGGAAGATTCATCATCAGTTACCCAACAGCCGGCTGGAATTAATAGAAGATACCGGCCATCTGGGCGTGCTGACCCATGTCAGGACACACCACGCCCTGGCCTCTTTTCTTCGTGCGGCAGGCGCTGGTGATGAAAAAAGGAGTCATCATGTTGGGTCATATTGAATCCATTACGGTATACATCCCTGAGCAGCGTAAATCGCTGGCTGAGGTGGCCCCGGCCCTGAATCTGAGCCCGCTTGATGTCAGAATGTTTTCCCGCTTTTACGGATTGGCAAACTTTCCGCGCCAGCCAGGTTCCCTTAATGATCTGTTGCGCCCGTTGTTAAAACAATTCACCGAAAATCATGCGCACTGTATTTCCCGGATAAAACATGTCGTCCATGCCCATACGCTGCCCTGTATCCGTCCTTTTGACCTGCATGGTAAAGCGTTGCTTGATGAAGCCGGATTTTCTGACGATACCCATTACATGTCTCTGACGATGGGACATTGTTCAACGTCATTATCCGCCGTCGACTATGTCTGCAGGCGGCTTAACGCGGGAGAATATGCCTTACTGCTGGTTGGCGAGAAAGCATTTCATCCCAAAGTAGAACTTATTGACGACACCACTATCATGGGCGAGGCCGCCTGCGCCGTTTTGCTCAGCCGCTCGGGTGAACGTTGCAGAGTGACCGCCAGATACAGCATGCAGGCAGGCGAATTTAGTCAGCATCGCGGAAACGCAACAGAAGAAGAATCCCGCTTTGCCAGCGTTTATATTTCTTTTATCGTCACTGCGATGCGCAATGCCCTTGGACATTTTGGTCATACCGCCAGTTCGCTCGCCTGGATTGCGCCGCATAATGTCAATTTATCGTCGTGGCAGAGGCTTGCTGATGAACTTAATATTACGCGTCAAAAAATATTCCTCGAAAATGTGCCGCGTTATGGTCATTGTTTTGGCGCTGATCCTTATCTGAATTTAGCCACATTGATCCGTCAGAAAAAGTTATCACCCGAGACGAATGTGATGATGGTGAGTGTGGGCCTGGGCGCAACGTTCTCTTCATTACTGTTAGGCTTATCTGACGGTAATGAAATTCCGGTGTTTTGCAATTTGGAGCAATTTCCCGATATTAAGCAGGATTAAGTTAACGCTCACGTGTTTCTTTATGTGATGTATTAACTCCTCATGGCTGATATTACAAAACTCTACCCGCAGCTGAATGAACTTAATGCCGTGCTCACTGCCGCTGGCAAATTGTCAGAATATAATCCGGACCACGCGGTGACTGGTTTTGATCATCCCGAACTGATGAGCATTGCCTGTATCGGTATTCCTTCCCGTTTTAATCCCTGGGAAACCGCAGCATTCTCTGACGTTGATTATTCACATCACTTACAAATCATCGAATATTTAAGCCGGACAGATGCCAGCGCCATGATGATGCTGCCCGGCGCTTCCCTCAGCACACGCGCCATTTTGACGCTCGGCACTGAACAACAACAGGCGCGTTTTTTCTCCTGTTTTGAACACAGTCCTGCCTGGACATTTTTTGCGGTGACCGAGCCCGGAGTCGGCTCTGACGCCACAGCGGTTTCCTGCGAACTCACGCAAAATAGCCAGGGATGGTGGCTTAACGGACAAAAGATGCTGGTCGGCGGCGCAATGCGTGCCAGTGCAGGTTTGGTATTTGCACGTTATGAACAGACCCACCGGTTAGTGATGGTATTTCCTCAGGGGAAAACCGGGGCCTTGCAGCGTGAACTGCTCGATACATTCGGATTAGCCGGCGCTTCGCTGACACGTCTGACGATGACGAATTTGCATATCAAAGAAGACGATATTTTAGGACTCGGTCGCCGGGGATTGCAGCAGGGACTTAACGCACTGAGTAAGGTCTTTGAGAGACACCGTCCGATGGTCGCCGCCATGGCGCTGGGCACCACTTACGGGCTGCTGAAGGCGCTGGAAACGCGGCCGTTGCCGGTCGCGGCAAAAAACTGGCTCGCCGGTCAGTGGCGTAAATATCATGCCCTCTTTCAGCAGATGCTCACACTGGCACAGGGATATCATTCGGGTCAGCAGCAGTATGCCCAAACCAGTCGCCTCAAATTAAGTGCCACCCGTCTGGTCGAGGAGACTGCACGTCATCTGCCCGACTGGCTGGCAACGCAAGACTGGCTGGAAGACACCTTCCTGCGCAAACGCTACCGGGACAGTTTCGCTTTTGAATACATGGAAGGAACCAGCAATATTCACTTGCTTAACAGCTTCCGTCCGCCTGAAACCCGGGGGGATCAATACCATGCTGTACCTTGATCCCGCCGATATTGTCAGCCGGTCGTTCCACCATACTGAGGTTCCTCAGCCCGAATGGGAGGAAGATATTCCTCACTGGCGTTCGTATGTTCAGCACTTTTTCGCCGCCAGCGGTGAGACGCTCAGCGCAGAGGATGAACAGGTTAATGCCTGGATCAGCAGCAACGAACGGGCAGCCTTCAGTGATATGGTCGCTGCACTGCTGCCAGACCTTGCACCGGTGGTACAGCCGCAGCGGGTGAAAACGGTGCTGATGGCGCACTGGACACCTGACCTGCACATGGGCAGTTCCGTGGTGAATTTAGCCATTCATCAGCTTGGCCTTGCTCACTGTCTGGCGCTGGCTATCAGCGATCGCGGGCCGGATGCCGGTTTGTTTGCACTTGATGGCCTCAGCGACTGCCTGCGCGGGAAAGATGAAGACGGACTGTTGCTCATCGCCGAACAAAAAAACCTGATGTATTTTTCACCGCTGATGGCGCGCCTGAAACCGGAAAATAATGCCTGCATCTGCCTGGTCAACACACAACAACGGGGTTTACGTTATCTGGGATATCAGCGCCTGACACCGTCAGCGGATCTTAATACAGACATCCTGAAATCTGTTGCTCACTTCGGGCTGAGCCTTGAACAGTTAACGCTTATCGGCCCGGCCCGGTGTCTGGCGGCTTTGCCTGCTGGCTGCACGTCCTTCGCCGTCAACCCGCATTTACTTTGCGCAGCACCCTTCGTCGCGCTGGGTGAAATCTTTCAGCCCGGGCGTGACTACCTGTTAATGAGTGAACACGACGGACAGATTAGCCTGTGCGGCCTGGCCGCCGCAGAGAAAATGACATGAATATTTTTGCGCTGAAAACCTTTATTCCGCCTGCGCGTTTATCGCTTGAAGACATTCTCAGCCGACGCGGCGCACATCCCGGTGAAGCCCGGACATTCCGGCATCTTTTCGGCTTTCAGGCAGCATCAGTCCTGACAGCGGAGGAAAGTGCAGCCACGAGTTTTGCCTCACTTTTACAGCAAGGTGCCGGACAGCTGAATCAGGCGGAAAAAATCGATGCCATTATTTTAGTTCAGGGATTGCCTGCCCGTTCACAGCGGCAACATGTGGATTTAACACTGATACGGCAACGTTTCGACTTTATTGCTCCTGACGCTCATCTTATCACCCTTAATCAGCAAAATTGCGCCACGTTATTCTGGGGGCTGCTGATGGCACAACGTATGCTCGAACAGGGTAAATACCGGTGTGTGGCACTGCTGGCCGGCGATACTTTGGCAGATTTCGATCTGGCTGAACGCTATGTGCCCGGCTGCACATTGATCGGAGATGCCTTCATTTGCGCACTGCTCAGGCCGGGGGGCGGTGAGCGGAGAGTCACGGGCATTCATTGTTTTCATCATCCTCAATTCTGGCAGGGCCTTGACGGCAGCCGGGATGATATCAGGGGTTTCTACCAGGCTCATGATGCGCTGGCCGGTCAGGCGCTCGGGAAATATTCGCCCGCAGTGCGCCGGGAAGCCTGGTTGCTGCCTCACAACATTAACCGCCTCAGCTGGCAAACCTGGCGGCGACATTCAGAACACGCACAACAGCGCATTGCGACCGATCTCATCGGGGAATGTGGTCATTGTTACACCACAGATCCTCTTTTATTGCTCAATGACTACTCCCCGGCAGAGACCGGCCGGCCGGCATTATTGCTTTCTGTCGGGCTCGGCGGCTGGGTGGGCAGCGCCATGATCACCTCAGATACTCTTGCGGAGCATCAGTATGTCCAATAACGCGCAAGCCATCCCCTTTTTTACCCCGCCGTCCATTCAGTATGCGCAACTGGGTTTTCTTAAAATCGCTGAACTGGCGTGCCGTCAGAAGGGAGATAAGGTTTGGATAGGTGAAAAAGAAGATGCCGTGTTGTTGCTTGCCGGTGCCCGGCATATACGTTTACTGATTGAGCAGGAAAGTCAGTTCGTGAAGGAGTTTGATCATCTCTCTTCTGCCTCAACCATCGGACGCATCTTACTGGGTCAGTCCCTGACGACATCAAAAGAAGGTGAGGAATGGCGCCTGGCGAGAAAACTCACGACACCCCTGGTAAATCCGAAGACGGCCTTACTCAAACAAGGCACCGAACTCTCTGCCCGCTGGCTGCTCAACGTTTTACAGAACCCTGCGCAGATCTCATTGCGTGAAATCTGCCTGCACTGGGCGCTGATGTGTGTAGCTGAAGGATTTTTTGGTCAGGGGATCAGTCTGTCACAACTGAATACGCTGATTGACCATTTCCGTCGCATCTATCTGCAACTGATTATCGCTGCGCCGACCTCAGATTATGAGGAACTGTGCCGCCATCCGGCACTGGTCGCCTTCCGACAGGAAGCGGAATCACTGCTCGGCCCGTTGCTCAATGATGCAAAGCCCGGCAATACCACTATGCTGGAACGTCTTTGTCAGGCACTCAGTCCCGAAGCCAATCCAGAAGCACGGGAAAGGGTCATCAATCTCCTGCTTGGAAATCTTGCCGCCAGCGTAGATAACACAGGTATTGCTTTGTTA
Source organism: Rahnella perminowiae (assembly GCF_019049695.1). Taxonomy (NCBI): domain Bacteria; kingdom Pseudomonadati; phylum Pseudomonadota; class Gammaproteobacteria; order Enterobacterales; family Yersiniaceae; genus Rahnella; species Rahnella perminowiae. Next base: position 30,743 of record NZ_JAFMOT010000173.1, on the reverse strand, counting down.
TGGAGCCTGACACATCTTTCGCAACACCCGCACTATCAGCAAGCCGTGCGTGAGGAAACGGCGCACGGCAAACGAAATATGGCGTCAGCCATTGTCCGGGAATCGCTCAGGCTCACGCCGGTCACCGCATTTTTTGAACGCCGTGTGGCCGAAAACCTTGTTGTAGATGGCCATGTTATTACGGCGGGCACGCGCGTGCTATTTTCTCCGTGGCTGGTACACCGCAATCCAGCCTGTTGGGCAGAACCGCTTTGCTTCAGGCCGGAGCGCTTTCTGAGCGAAGATAAAATTGCACCGGAGATTTTCTTACCGTTTAGCGTCGGGAAGCGAAACTGTGTGGGCATGACTCTTGCACTTGATCAACTGACGACGGCTGTTGTGACGCTGTGTGAAAATTTCCAAATTTCGCTCTCACCCTCAACATCTCCTGCGGCCCTCACCCCGCTTTTTGAGCTTAACGTCGTCCCCCGTGGAGATATTTCCTTTATTCTCGGGTCAATACACAACGCTGAACTGAATGACTGCATCCGGTGATCTGCCCGCACTCAGCCGGTTCTGTTTCTGACAATCTCAGTCAATCACCGGCAAGCAAAAGTAAGCACAATGATGAGAAGCAGGCAGAAAGGTATCGGTGAAATTGTGTACCGGAAGGATTTTGTATGCCTCAATCAAGTGTGGAAGAAACGTTTCTGACGCTTGCTACATTATGACGAAATCAAGGAATTATGATGAAAAAGATCACGTTAGCGCTCGCCCTGCTTGGCGGTATCACCAGCACCTCAGCCTTCGCCGCAGAAAAAACGTTTCCTCTCGAAGCCTTTAACAGCGTCGAGGTCCGACAGGGCATCAATCTCACCATCAAATGTGCCGCAACGCCTTCGATGGTTGTCACCGGTTCTGAGGATACGCTGAACAAATTAAAAGTGACGAATGCCAGTCACGCATTACTGCTGATCAACGATGCTGCTGAAAATGATCGCTTTGTCTCGCACACGCTGGATATCACGCTGTATACCAGTGCTCCGCTGAACAGCCTGGCGGGCAAGGCCGGCGTTAAAATTACAGCACCGGCGTGCTCGGTTGACCCGTCTAAACTGGCCGTTTCAGGCAGTATGGGCGCAGATATTCAGGCTGAAGGTAAAACGGCTGAATTAAATCTGGATCTGGCGATGGGCGGGACGTTTAACAAGAAGCCCCACGAGTTTACGGCAGAATCAGCGAACGTGCGCATGAGCATGGGTGCCGAATCCTCCCTGTGCCATATCCCCAAAATCCAGGGCACTCTGGCAGCGGGTGCGCGTATTTCCGTCAGCACCTCTGCGCAGGTGGATACCGGTGCCGCCAGTGCTTTCGCCAGCGAGATTTCAACTTCCGGCTGCGCTTAATTCCCGGTCCGGTGAAGACAGACCTGCCATCTGACGGGCAGGTCTTTTCGCGTCTGACAGGCACCATACGCCAGACAATAAAAACCGTCATTCTCAATGACTGCGTGGTGTAACACCCCCCTCTCCCCCGTATGTTCATCCAATACGTCAGCTGTTGCATTATTCTGAGGGAGGGCACAAAAACTGGCGAGCGACTGTGTCAGCCCGGTTCCACGCGCCTTCAGCCAGGCTTCCTTAATACTCCAGAGCCGGGTAAAACGGACCAGGTAATGTTCTTCATCTTCTGCCAGCCAGCGCTGCTCATCCGGATGGAAAAACCGGCGGGCAATCGCTTTTTTTACCTCAACTTTACCGCTTATCCTTTCCAGATCCACGCCAACCTCTGTTCCGGAACAAAGCACTATCGCAGCCGATGCCCCGCTGTGCGATAGGTTGAAATGCAACCATGGTGCCCCGGGCAGCCAGGGTTTACCCTGAGGCGTCCTTGCGATAATGAGTTGCTCATCTGTCACCGATAAACAGTTCGCCAGCACCTGACGCAGCCAGCATTGTGCCCGCTCACGCAGGGATTGCTCAGGCCGCGAATACTCAAAATGATGGAGCAAACACAGCCCTTCACCTGCCCGGAGTTCAGGAAGAGGATCACAGCGGTAAATTGAGGGTAACCCGGCAACCGGTTCGATCATGTCGATTCTCCAGAGACAGATAGCCGCCATGGCTTTCAGCGATTTGCCGGCACAAAATCAGTCCGATGCCGCTGCCATTAGGTTTAGTGGTATAGAAGGGGACAAACAGATTTTTGGGGTTGGTCAGTCCGACGCCCTGATCAAGGATCGTCACACACAAACGCCCTTTTTCCTGCGACCATTCAATGCAGACCGGCGTGGTGGAATCACTCATCGCTTCATCCGCATTCTTGATAAGGTTGATGAGTAGCTGATGGATCTGCACCCTGTCCATAGCCACCATCAGCGGCGCGGGGCCTTTCAGGCAAATATTGCGATGCGCGAACAACAGAGGCAATTCTGAAATCAGGGCCGCGAAATCCAGCGGTGCCTTAACGGGCGGCGCGAGTTTGCTCAGTTGTCGGTAACTGCTGATAAAAGCAATAAGCTCTTTCGCCCGGCGGTTTATCAGATCAATACCTTCCGCAAAGCCTTCGGGCAGATTTTCTGAATGGCGGCGGTAATGTTGTTGCAGCATCTGACTGATAGAAGCAATCGGGCTGAGGGAGTTATTAATTTCGTGACTGATAACGCGCAGCAGGTTTTGCCAGGCTTTTTGTTCTTCCTTGCGCAGCATGTCGTCTACGTCACTGACAAACAGCAAGATATTCCGGATCCCGTCAATCATATAGGTATCACTGGAGACGTTATAACGTCCCGGACGCCCTTCGTGGTGGGATTCAACCGGATGCTCCCGGTTAGCATTTTGCAACAGGGCATCCAGTTGCCAGTGGCTGGATTTTTCCCCGATCAGCTGTTCAAGCGAGGTCCCGAGCATGCGTGATGCTGCCTCATTACACCAGATCAGCCGGTGGTTATCATCCAGCGCAAAAATGGCCACGTTGATATTAGAGATGACTTTTTGCAGCAGAAAATCCATCTCTTTCTGCTGCTGACGGTGGCGGGATAACTGACCTGAAATGTCATTGATCTGTTCAATGACGCCTTCAAATACGCCCTGCCCGCTGGTCACGCCGCGAAGGCTAAAATCTTCCTGCTCAACGGCTTCCAGCAAGTTGGAAATAACGTTGATTTTATAGAGAAGTTGCTGGAAGAAGTGATAAGAAAAATAAACCAGCGTGGCACACAGGATAACCAGGGTAAGCGATTTGAGATAAACCGACTGATGCGGGAAGAGCCACAACAGAAGATAGGCAATAACCCCCCCCAGCGGGGACAAACTGCACAGTAATAAATGACGCGACTCAAATGACCGAAAAAGTTTACTCATGACAGATTTTTAGTTTATCCAGTCTGCGGTAAAAAGCACTGCGACTCAGCCCCAGCGATTCCGCTGCTTTGACAGCATTCCCGTCATATTGACGCAGACGCTGTAAGAGTAACGTTTCTTCCATTTCCGCCAATGTGCCCGTTTCAGGCGGGTTAACAGGGTTATGACTTTGCTCATGTCCGGCGGCCCCGGCCCTGACAGGCAGCGGCAGACACAAATCAGCCAGGTCAATAGTATTATTGCGGCACAGCAAAACACCCCGCTCAAGCAAATGGCTCAGTTCGCGGATATTTCCCGGCCACGAATAGTCATGCAATCCCTGTCTCGCCAGCGCTGATAATACCGGTTTAGGCTTATTATATTTGCGGGCAAAGCGTTGCAGGAAACGTTCAGCCAACGGCTCAATATCCTCCTGCCTTTCGCGCAGCGGCGGTAACTGTATCTGGATGACATTCAGGCGATAGAGTAAATCCTGGCGGAAACGCCCGTCTGCCACGGCGTTTTTAAGATCCGTGTTGGTTGCAGCAATTATCCGGCACCCGGTGGTTTGTGTCCGCGAGGAGCCCACACGTTCAAACTGCCGCTCTTCCAGGACACGCAATAATTTCACCTGTTGTGACAGCGGCAAATTACCAATTTCATCCAGGAATAGTGTGCCTTTATCCGCCAGTTCAAAACGGCCAATCCGGTTTTCCCGCGCGTCGGTAAAGGCGCCTTTTACATGACCGAACATCTCGCTTTCAAACAGCTGCTCATTGATACACCCCATGTTAACTTCAACAATACTGTGCTCAGAACGGGAGGACAATTGATGGATGAAGCGGGCCAGCAGACTTTTGCCGGTGCCATTTTCACCCAGTATAAGAATGCTGGTATCGGTGGCAGCCACAGTTTCAACAACATTGATTAAGTGTTGCATGGCCGGTGAACGAACCACCCATTCGCTGTCCATGTCATCTTCAAGTGCCCGTTTCAGCAGCTTATTTTCTTCCCGCAGGCAATTCCCGGAGCGTCTCGCCTGGCTCAGTGCAATCTGTTGCTGAACAATGCTTAACAGGCGTTCGTTATCCCACGGTTTTTGAATAAAATCCGCCGCACCGGCACGCATTGCGCTTACGATAATGTCCACACTTCCCCACCCCGTCATCGCCACAGCGGGAAGACAGTCATCAAATTTCTTTAACTCATCCAGCAGTTGCAAACCCTCAAGACCTGAGGTGGTGTCTTTCTGAAAGTTCATGTCCATCAACACAAGATCAAAGGCTTTGTCAGACAAATGTGGCAATAACCGGTTAGCCTGTGTTTCCAGAGTCACGTCATACCCTTCCATACGCAGCAACATGTCGAGGCTGGTCAGAATGCCCGCATCATCATCAATCACAAGAATACGTTTTTTTTCGTTCATTAAAGCATCCGGCTTGTGCCGCCGCACCCCGCAGGCGCGGCGACAGGTTATTCATAGCGAATGGCGTCCGCAGGCGACATCCGGATGGCACGTCTGGAAGGCAGCCAGACGGCTAACGCCACAATTAAAGAAATCATTACCGCCACCGCCCAAAAGAGTAGCGCAAAGGACGTATGACCGTTACCCAATATGCGCGTCAGCTTTGGCGCGACAAAGAAAGCCAAAGGCAGCCCGATAATCAGGCCAATAAGTAATTGTTTGCTGCCCTGGAGCATCAGCATGCGCAACAGAACCCCTTCCGTTGCCCCCATCGCCATACGCACCCCGATTTCCTGAATACGTTGATTTATCACATTGCGCATCACGGCATAAATGCCGGTGGCAGCCAGTATTACCGCGACCAGCCCAAACAACATGAACAGATTGGCAATGAAATGCAGCCCGGCGGTATTCCTGGCAAGCCGTTGATTTAACGTCTGTACCTGATTAACCGACAGTGTACTGTCAATTTGTCGTACCGCATTAACCAGCGCAGGCCCTAACGTATCAGGATTCTGCGCCCTGAGCACCAGCGTTAATGAGGCCGCAGGTATTTGTTCAAGGGAACGGTAAACCGTGACCCGCTGGCGAAATGCACTGAAAGGCCTGCCATGAATGACGTTAGGCACCACACCGATAACGGTGAACCAGCGCTGGTCGTTTGTGTCACGAAAGCGCAGACGTTTACCGATAACATCCCGCTCACCCGGCCAGAACTGCTCTGCAAAGGACTGACTGACGACCACAACGGGCTGCGAGTCCTGTGTATCACTGCTGGCAAACTCTCTGCCTGCCACCGGCGTGATCCCCATTGCCACGAGGCTACCCGGCATGACTTGCACGTCATTAACCAGAGGATAAGACCAGCGATCTTTACTGTTATTGGTGGAGGAATCGATATCCACCTGATGTGGTACTGTAAATTGCCCGACCGCACTGGTGGTGATAGCGGTTTTTTCTACGCCAGGAATGGTGCTGAGAGAAGATTGCAGACGCTGATAGAACTGGATCCGGCTCGCATCATCAGGATATTGACTGGCATTCAGGTTTATCTGCCCGGTGAGATAGCCCTGCGTATCCACGCCGTAATCCGCCCGGGTAGCCTGATAGACCAACAGGGCCAGCAGCGCACTGATACACAAAATGGAGCAGGATAACCCGACTTCAAAGGTCACCAGAATCCGGGAAATCCTGCCCGCCCCGCGACTTTGCGCCCCCCGTGTACCGTCACGCAGAACATCGTTAAAATTACCATGCGTGATTTTCCAGGCCGGCAGAGCGCTGGTCACGACAGCGGTAATAATAACCAGAGCCAATGCATTGAAGATCATGATGTTATCGAGTGACAAATGCCACCAGAAGGGAATTTTGTTGGGCACAAAAGTGGGGAGTAATGCATTGGTGATCTCCAGCCCCCAGGCGGCAAGCAGAACGGCGATCACACCCGAGAAGGCGCAAATAAATAAGCTTTCCCACATCATTTGCATCACTAAACGGCCGGAAGGTGAACCCAGCGCGACGCGGATGGCAATTTCTTTTGAACGTTCTGTTGTCCTCGCCAGCAATAAGTTTCCGACATTACAACATGCCAGCACCAGCACAAAACCCACCGCGAAAAGCATGACGATAAATATCGGCATGGTCTCCTCACCCATGAAGTTTTCCTGGAATGTCAGCACCTGAGCAGAAAGCCCTTTATTGCTTTCAGGGTACTCAGAGGCCAGCGATTGCATCACCCGACTGAGGTCACGGTCTGCCTCATCCAGGGCGATACCGGGTTTGAGACGCGCATAAACAGAAACCTCAGGCGCACCGGTCCGCATCAGATACTGTGATGGATCCAGTCTGGAGGGGAGCCAGAGATCATGAAAGAAGGGAAAGGCAAAACTGGCGGGCATGATGCCTACAATTCGCGTGTGTATGCCATTAATCAGCACATCCCTGCCAATAAGCTGTTCATCGCCAGCAAAGTAATTTTGCCACATGCTGTAGCTGATGACGGCAACCGGCGTCGCGCCAGGCTGGACATCTTCACTGTTAAGCACCCTGCCGCGATAGGGCTGGACACCTGCATAAGAAAACATCTCCGGTGTATTGCGGATTGCCATGTAGGAAACCGCTTTCGTGCCGTCACTGATATCTGCGCGCTCAGCATAGAAATAGCCCACTTCATCGAGGGTGGTATTACGCGCTTTAATTTCCTTATAATCCAGAAAGTTAACCCCTGAATCACTCAGACTGACACCATTAACTGTCGGATTAAGCAAAACCATATTTTTCCCGTCCGGGTAAGGAAGCGGCGTAAACATGATGGTATTAATCACTGAAAACATATAAAGCGTCAGCGCCAGGCCACAGGACATTATCAGCACCGTGATGAAGGTAAATGACGGGCTTTTCAGTAACAGGCGTAAGGCATATCGGATGTCAAAAAGCATGTTACGCTTCCTTTATCAGGGTCAGTTCCCGTGACACATGTCCGTCTCCGACTACCTGTCCGTCAGAGAGCACAATGCTGCGCTGCGCCCGCTCAGCTGAACGGGGATCATGGGTAACAATGCAGATGGTGGCGCCTTCCTGATGCAGCTTATCGAGAATATTCAGCACCGCCTCGGCATTGTGGGAGTCCAGGTTACCGGTCGGTTCATCCGCCAGAATAATGGAGGGATTACCCACAATTGCCCGCGCGACGGCCACGCGTTGTTGCTGTCCGCCTGAGAGCTGGGAAGGATAATGGCGTCCCCGGTGAGACATATTGACCTTGTCTAATGCTTCAGCCACCCTCTGCTGCCGTTCGGTTTTAGAAATATCTTTGCGGTAAGTCAGGGGCAGTGAGACGTTTTCCTCAATGGTCAGATCACTGATGAGATTGAAAGACTGAAAGATGAAACCGATATCGCGATTTCTCACCAACGCACGTTGCTTTTTAGAAATATTTTCTACGTTGTGCCCGGCCAGCTGATAGGTACCGGTTGAGGCCACATCTAACAGCCCCAAAATCGATAACAGCGTCGATTTCCCGCACCCTGAAGGTCCGGAAATCGCCACATATTCACCTTTAGAAATACTGAGCGTAATCTTGCTCAGGGCGTGAGTTTCGATTTCATCTGTTAAAAATATCTTGTTCACATCAGTGAGTTCTACCAGTGATTCCGTCATTTTCATCTCCATAGCTTTATACGATTAGCTGGCGTCTTTTGCAGGTGAGCCGGCATCATTTAGTCATCTCAATTTGATCAGCCCCTTGCCAGGCCGTGCTGTCACTGAGAATAATTTTGTCTCCCGCACGCAGGCCACTGGTCACCTGAATATAATCTGCAGATCCTTGCCCGAAGTTGACCTTCATTTTGGTGGCTGAATGTTCGTTTTCATCGAGCTTATAGAGCATCGACGGTAAATTATTTTGCGCGAACGGTGGCCGCTCGACGTACAGAGAATCATTAATTTTCGTCACTGCAATCAGGCCATCAACGCTCAGATCAGGACGGGCTTCCTGCGGCAGTGGCTGGTTGAATGTCACATCCACCTTAACCGTGCCATTCGTCACTGCCGGGTCAACCCGTGACAGCACGCCTGTGAACTGGCTGCGTCCGGTATTGATCGTCACCTGTTGTCCCACAGCCAGATCGCGGGATTGTAATTCCGGCACTTTGAGTTCAGCGTAAAGCTCCTTTTCTTTCGCCAGACGGGCAATACTGGTCCCTGTGGTGATCCTCTGCCCCACCTGTACTTTCACATCCTGCAAAATTCCCTCTATCGGCGAGGTGACATTAAGTGAATCAACATCCTGCTGGCTCAGTTGCACCAACGATTCCAGCTTGTTAAGACGCATCGCGCTGGCTTTGATATCCGCATCCACACTGAGCCTGAGGGTGCTCAGCCGTTTTTCCTCAAGAACCAGTTGCTGACGATATTGTTCCGTATTAATACGGGTTGTTTCATATTCCAGCACCGGCACTGCCGCAATATATTTCTTTTGCGCGGCAAGTCGCATCGTAGAGCTGAGTAACCGGCTTCTGGCATCAAGAACCAGTGCTTCCTGACTCAGTATCTTATTTTGTAATTCTGCATTAGTCGCGTCGGTCTCAGCCCGGCGGGCATCCAGTTCGAGCCGGTTTTCTTGTAGTTTCTGCTCCAGCGTCGGGTTACTCATTCTGACCAGCAATTGCCCTTTATTTACCTTCATACCGGGTTTGTAGATGACTTCTTCCACGCGCGCATCCACATTCGCAGCAACCCAGTTAATATCACGCGGCAACAATACCCCGTTACCCCGCACTTCAACCGAGAAATTTCCATACTGAACCTGCCCGACAGCAATACTTCCACGGGAGATCTGATAGGGAGAAAAACGGTAACTGTAGATTGCCACCAGCGCGGCCAAAAATAACGCACCCATAACAATAGATTTGCGGTATCGCTTCAGTACAAATTTATTCCCGGTCTGCGGGATTGAAATATCCATGATAATACCTTTTCTGATAACTCCTTAGCTTTAAGCACAAAGCATGCCAATAGCAGAAATAAAATTAACTTAATGATTTTGAAAGAATTTTTAATATGAAATAAATCCCCTCTTTCCCTTTGTTCCATTTCTATCTCATTAATGGAACAGCAACCGGGACGGCAAGACCTGTCCCCTCTTTTTACCCTGCACAATCCCGCTTATAGCAAGGATTCCCATTAATGGGATATTGGCTCATTCACATTAATGACCACGTTTCGAAAATGGGAATTTCGCGTTCCATTAACAGAAATTGATAATAATTTTATTAAAAAACAGACAGTTAAAACCAATAAAAATATGGCATAGAAATTGCTTAAGCCTTTCATGTACGGAGTTACGCTTTTAAAAAGTTCATCATTAATGGCTTGCACAGAAGGGGTGGGTATGTGGCAACGCAAACTGTCGAACGCTGAAAAAACACTTTTCACTCAGAAAATAATCGAGGATCTGAATCATCGTCATTTAATTGTGTATGGAAAACATGCACATACCGAAAAAGCATTATGTGTTGTCAGGATCATTAATTTTATGCTTGAGAATATTTCTGACGAAATAACGCTTGAGGATTTGGAAAAGATATGTGGTAAAACACGATTTGATATTTGCCGGGTATTCAAACATTTCTATGATGTCACACCGATAAAATGGATGTGGAAAGTCCGGCTCGCCTTAGCAAGGGAGTTTATTCATTTAGCACCCGAATGGTCCCTGACGGATATCAGTTATGCTTGCGGATTTTCATCATTACCGCATTTTTCCAGAAGTTTCAGCAAAACCTATAATGAGTCTCCCCTTAAATTTAAACAAAATGTCCTCAGGACAACACGGCCTGAAAGTAAAAAAGAAACCTCAGATTATGATTTTATTTTTGGCATTCAAAGAAATAACTTTTCGAGAAGCATGTTAATTAATAATCTGCACAGTTTATAATTATCACAAGATCACTTATGCCTTTTTATATTATTCGCTACGCGCAATATCAACTTTGGTTCAGAAAACGATGAATAATCTTCATGCACAGTCTGACTCACAAAATCTGAAATGTGATTAAAGACAGCAGGGTCACGTAATGCGCCATTGTGACCCTGGCCTTCTGTCACAATTAATTTACTTTTCTCCAGAGAGCGGCTCAGAATTACGGCTTCATCCAGTCCGATACTGAGATCATTTTTATCATGTAATATCATCACAGGCTGCGTTATTGCTCCGATGAGTTCCGGACCAATAGCATCAGGATGAACGCCATAGCGGAGTTGATAAAGCTTTTTCATGGAACCGGCAATACGCTTTGGAAGCTTATTATTGCAGACATATCTGTCCATCATCTTTCCATAACTGCACGGACTGCTGATTAAAATCATGCGCTTAAAAAACAGCCCCTGTAATGCCGCCATGCAGCCAATTAATCCCCCCGTCGAATGGCCAATGACGACAGAAAAATGGCCATAGTGTTTTTCCATATCCATCACTGCCCGTGAAAGATCATAGAAGGACACTTTTTTGCCGGGAGAAATTCCATGTGCCGGAAGATCCGGTGCATAAACACTGTAACCTTTTTCCTGTAACCGCTGTGCCATTTGCCGCAACATAATACTTCTGCCATCCCATCCATGAAGCAGTAAAACTTTCTCTGCCTGCGGGTCCGCTTGCGGGTAAATAAAAACCTTAACAAATGATTTGCGCCAGAAAAGCTCCTCCTGCAGGCAGCGGCTGAGCAGCATGATTTCACCCTGTTTATAGGGTAAGGGCCGGGTCTTTTCGAACAGACGCAACGCGTATAAAGCAGAAAGGTAAGAAGACATAACATGCAATGAATATAAATCGAATAAACTTATTAGTTTGCATGCCCTGCTATAATGTGTCGCAGGTCTGATTTTCGCTTTCATCAATAAAGAGGGGCGTAATCTCATCAGAACCAGCACCCGAAGATAATTTTGGTGCACCAGTGAAAAGAACAAAAGAACGGGGTAAAAGAAGCTATAAAACATTGCCGCTCCCTATTTTATTTGCCAGACGCCAGTACTCCCTGCCGAATGCGATAAAGTAGATGACATTGAATATAATAATAATATTCATGATGCTTTTTAGCTGGGAAAAATTGCCCCACCCCACCAACAGGGTGATGACTGTCAGTAATTCAATGATAACGGTTAATACCAGTACCCGTCTGGCCTGATCAAGTTGTTCGAGTAACGCCTGAAGAGAGGCAACAAAAGATGTCAGGAAGAAAGTCGGTAATAATATTAATAACATCTGACTGCTGACATCTTGTATTGTTTTGTCGCCCGATAATATTTTAATCAGACTGGCCTCGGTAAAATAGACCCCCGAAGTCAGCAGAAGATAAAAGATGCCAATAAAAGTGAGTCCCCGATGCAGTAAACGTTTTAATTCTTCCCCTGTACTGATCGCCAGACGCTGGTTAATTAATATCGCCAGGGCAGATCCGCAGGCCACAGCGGGAATGACGATAAACATTCTGATTTTGGTGACGATCAGAAAGCCGGCAACATATTGCTCACCCAACGTACCTATTAACGGGAATATCAGTAGCGAACTGAAAAATAGTACCACCAGCGAGGCAAATATTGGCATTCCCACCTGAAACAGAAGCCCGCTGAGGCGCGCAATGAAAGCCCCCGGCCGGTCATCTTTCACGTTACGGCCTATGCGCCATACCAGCCAAAGCGCGACGGGGATAAGCAGGGCTGAAGCCAGAGAATTTGCCACAATAATGGAGTAAAAACCTAACCCGTAGAACTGATAGCAGGCGTAACAGAGAAGCGCATTCAGAACGATATAGGCGATAACTAATACCATGCTCAATGCGCTTTTCCCTTGTCCCCGAAGTGCACTGTTACACATCTCGAGTTGTATAAAAGGCAGCATGGAGAGGAAATAGAGCGGTAATGCAGAGGCATAGAATTCATTGCCGGCGACCGGCAGCATTGCCTGCAATAGTGAGGAACACAGGGCCGTCGCGCCACTGAGCAGCGCCACAATCAGGATACCCAGCGTCGCCAGCAGTGACGTTGCCTTCAGCACCTTTTGCCGGGACCACAGATTCAACGAACGGGCACTGAAAACCTGATTAGTGATAGCCAGACATTCCAGAATAGCCAGGAATAAAAAACTGAAAGGCTGAAGCATGGAGAGCAAATAAATTGATCCGGTTTCGCTTCCGTGACCCAAAATGGCGGTCTGAATATTTTGGGAAAAGGATACGGCAATCGCCACAATAATCATCGGCCAGGCTAACTTCATCAGGTCGGTGATATCTTTGCCCAGGCTTTGGCGTCGCGGCATCGTCATTTCAGATGGGGAGTTCATATTGCATGCTCCTGATAGTCAGGCAACAGAGTTACAGCCCCGGATGCTGTTTTTCCATACAGGCTATAAATCATTACCGACAGATAAGAAAAGCTGTGAGTTGAGCCTGATAAGTAGCCGTGCCCGCCCATCAGTTTTTCTGCTCTGTTGGTTAACACCGTGATCTGCCAGTGATCTGCCTGCGCCCCGGCAAAATCCTGTGCTGCAACGCGCCTTTGCCATTGGATCAGCAACAATTCTGTCTGGTTGCTGAGATCGGCGAAATCGGCCTTCACCAACTGATGTCGGGTGGTTTTAACACCAAAACTCTTGCGCGCGGATAAGTGCTCCCAGCTGATTGTCAGGATCTGGCTCAGAAGCCCTAACCGGGCCGCAAAAGAGGCAACCAGCGGGATCGGGTCTGTACCTGTCGCTTCTCCAGCGCTGTATTGCAAAGAGATACCCAGTGAAGCCAAAATACGGTCAGACTCCGTGTGCTCATCCCTATCCGCTTCGCTGTGTTGACCCACCAACTGATACCCGCGACAAAATACGCCACTCGCAGGATCTGCCCACTTCTGACGCATCTGCCGGAGGGCATCTGCTGGCTTAAGGTCTCTGAACAAAAAATAAAGCCGGGTAAACTCCTCTTCAGACATCAGAGCTCTCCAGCTGCAGGTGTTGCTCAATCCACTGGATAAGTTTTCCGACCGTGGTAAATGCATCCTGATTGATTTGATCAGGTTCAAACATCAGGCCGGGGATTTTTTCCTCCAGCGTGAGTAAGAACTGAACAAATAATACCGAATCCAGATCCAGATCTTCATTGAAATCAGTGTCTGACGTAATGGAGATTTTTGCAGACATAACATCGTTTAATGCATCATTCACTGCCGAAAGTAGTGCTGACATGCTTTACCTCATTAATTTCGTTTTTTTCAATCAGGATACAAGACATCGTTATCCCCATTCCCATTGCAACGCAGAGAATTCTTTTGCCGTCGAAGCGCTCTAATAATGAAGACACGTTAAATAAAATATCAGAACAATATGCATGGCCATAACCTGATATATGTTCTGTAAAAAGCTCGCCTCTGAACTTCAATTTATCAGCTATACGTTTAAGCATGGGCATATCTATATTGCCAGGAACGATAGCATCTATATCGCCGATGGAGAGATGAAACTTATCCAATACATAGGTATAAAAATCATAATAATCCTGCTCAAGCGATGAAAATAGTTCCCGCCTCCGGGCAGCCGTAGACTCACGATGATTGTTATAAAATGAAGATAAATGCCGCACGGCGGTGTGATTGATTTGCCACCGTGAGTGCCCCGCGTTCAGTAGCATTGCCGCAGGGACTTCCGCCATGACACTATTATCAAGCTTATTAATATCACTATGAAACGCTTTTTCCCCCGTCAGGAGGATCATCGGTTGCTGGCTTTTTATGACCCGGCTTTTTAATAAATGGATCGCAGACAGTGCCGACGCGCAATGATTAAGACTCACCGTTAATGTTTCCCAATGGCCTATTCCGCAACCGATGGCGATCTCATCGAGCCAGGGGGTTTCAAAAAAAGTATTGTGCGTCTGGGTTTTGGCATATATCAAATATCCCTGCATGTGCGTTATATTTTTATTTGCACCCACCAGCGCGGAAAGGGTTTCCTGCAACATTTGTGTATGGTTACCCGTAAACATCCCCACGCTGTTCAATGAGTAATAACGTTCAAGAACCTTACGCGCACCTGCTTTTAAATTATGAGATGATTCAAGTGTACTTAATGGTCTTAAAGAGATGCGATCAGGTAACCAGCATAAATCATTAAGTGGCAACATATATTCTCACAGGAATTTATTTTTAGATTTTTTATAAGCGCAGTCCATAATCCCAGAAAAAAAACGCATTTTTTGCCTGCAATTGCTTAAAGTGGCATCGATTCCCATTTTTAAATCCCACTAATGGAATGTCGGGAGGGTCAGGAGGGAAGAGAAAGGAAAATCCAGGTGAAAGGCACCGTTAAAGCTGCACGAAATGTCCGTTGCTGACTTCGCGGTAATGGCGCACCGGCGGCTGATAAGTAGCAGCGCGCAGAGGGCTGGCAATTTCTTCCGGTACCACGGTGCGTGTGTGGTGAACATCCGGGTCGGGCACCGGTACGGCGGCCAGTAGTTTGCGGGTATAAAGATGCTGCGGATTTTCGAAAATATCCGCCCGCGAACCGATTTCAACGATTTCACCCAGATACATTACCGCCACGCGATGGCTGATCCGCTCGACCACCGCCATGTCATGCGAGATAAACAGATACGCCAGCCCGAGCGCCTGTTGCAGATCGAGCATCAGGTTAATGACCTGCGCTTTAACTGACACATCCAGCGCGGACACCGCTTCATCGGCGATAATCATTTTCGGCTCGAGCGCCAGCGCGCGTGCAATGCAGATACGCTGGCGCTGTCCGCCCGAAAACTGATGAGGAAAACGCATCGCCATATTGCTTTGTAATCCGACCTGCTCCAGCAGTTGCGCCACGCGGTGTTTAGCGCTGGCGGCATCGTGCAAACCGAGGCTTATCATCGGTTCGGCAATCGCCTGGCCAATGCGCATTCTCGGGTTAAGGCTTTCGTACGGATCCTGAAAAATCATCTGCGCCTGGGTACGGATTTCAGCCAGCCGCGCGTTGTCTGCCCGGCGGATATCCTGTCCGCAGATCAGCACATCACCGGAAGTCGCTTCGGTGAGACGTAAAATTGTGCGTCCGGTGGTGGATTTGCCGCAGCCGGATTCACCGACCAGTGAGAGAGTTTCGCCCGGTTGCAGACTGAATGAGATATCTTCCACCGCATGTATGCGGGCAGATACGCGGCGCAACAGACCGGATTTCACATCAAAACGTGTCACGAGGTTTTTAACCTCCAGCACTGGCTGACCGCGGCGCAGCGTATCGACAGACACCGCCACCGGCAGCGGTTCGCCGGTCTGCATGTCAGTCAGCGGGAAGCGTTTCGGCAACGCTATGCCATGCATCGCCCCCAGCCGTGGCACCGCCGACAGCAGCGCACGCGTGTAAGGATGTTTGGAGTGATGGAAGATTTCCCGCGTGGTTGCCTGTTCTGCGGCTTCGCCACGGTGCATCACCAGCGTGCGATCCGCCACTTCCGCCACCACGCCCATATCGTGGGTGATGAACAGCACGGACATGCCCTCTTCCTCCTGCAAGGATTTGATCAGCGCCAGAATTTGCGCCTGAATGGTCACATCCAGTGCGGTCGTGGGTTCATCCGCAATCAGCAAACGCGGATTGCAGGCCAGCGCGATGGCGATGACCACGCGCTGACGCATGCCACCGGAAAAACTCAGCGGATATTCATTCATCCGCGAGGCGGCTGCCGGGATGCGCACTTTCTCAAGCAAACGGACAGCTTCGGCACGCGCGGCAGCATCGTCCATACCGCGATGTCGCTTCAGCACTTCGGTAATTTGCACACCGATTTTCAGTACCGGATTCAGGCTGGTCATCGGCTCCTGAAAAATCATACCAATGTGGTTGCCGCGGATGCTTTGCATCTGCGCACGGTTAAGGCTGAGCAATTCCCGACCATCAAACTGAATACTGCCGGAATAACGGGTCTGTTTTTCGTCCAGTAAGCGCATAACTGACATCGCCGTCACGCTTTTACCAGAACCGGATTCTCCCACCAGCGCCAGTGTTTCTTTCGGGCCAATGGAGAACGAAAGGTCACGCACCACATTCAGCCATTCGCCACCCACGGAAAATGCGGTATTAAGATTATCGACCTGTAAAACCGGGGTCTGCATCATCAATCCTTATTCCGTGGGTTGAGGATGTCGCGTAAGGCGTCACCGATTAAGTTGATGGCGACAATCAGCACCAGCAACGTGATGCCGGGGAAAAAACTTATCCAGTAATCGCCGGACATCAGGTAATCAAAACCGTTGGCAATCAGCAGACCGAGCGAAGGCTCGGTAACGGGCAAACCAATGCCAAGAAACGACAATGTGGCCTCAAGCATGATGGCGTAAGCAATCCGCATGGTTGCCACGACAATCAGCGGCGGCAGGCAGTTAGGTAAAATATGGCGAAACAGAATGCGCGGACGGGAAAGCGCCATACTGCGCGCGGCATCCACGTAACTGCGGCGACGTTCCAGCAGTGCCGAACCGCGAAGGGTACGTGCGTAATAGGCCCATTGCGTGACCACCAGCGCAAGAATAATTTTATCGACGCCCTGCCCAAGCACTGCCAGCAAAATCAACGCAATCAGGATCGGCGGAAAGCTCAGCTGGATATCAACAATACGCATGATCAGCGCATCCGTTTTGCCGCCAGCGTAAGCGCTGATAAGTCCCAATGTTGCGCCAATGGTCAGCGCAATTACCGCACTGGAGACCCCCACCAGCAGGCTGGTTCGCGTGCCGTACAAAATGGCGCTCAGCAAATCGCGCCCCTGATCGTCGGTACCGAGCCAGTAGATCATGCCATTCAGGCTGGATGAACCCGGGCTCAGGCGGCCATCCATGATATCAAGCTGCGACAGATCATACGGATTTTGTGGCGAGAACCAGGGTGCCAGCACCGCCAGCAGAATGGCGATACCTAAAATGATCAGGCCACATAAGGAGAATTTATTGCGCAGCAACGCACGCACGGTGTTGTAAAATGCCGGGGACGTTTTGCCCTGAACGGCTGAGCGAGAATGTACGGAATCAGACACCATCAGTTGCCGCCCCCCAGCCGCACACGCGGATCCACCAGCACATACAGCACATCCACCAGCAGGTTGATCAGGCTGAACATCACCACGGTGATCATCAGATACGCCAGGATCACAGGCCTGTCGAGCACGGCAATAGAATCAATAATCAGTTTACCCATGCCCGGCCAGGCATAAATGGTTTCGGTGACCACGGCAAAAGCAATCAGCGACCCCAGCTCCAGTCCGATGACGGTAATCAGCGGGATCAGCGTATTTTTCAACACATGAACCAACACAATGCGGCTTTCCGATAAGCCTTTGGCGCGGGCAAAACGGATGAAGTCCTGTTGCAGGCACTCAAGCACCCCCGCGCGGGTCAGACGAATAACCAGCGAAATTTTAAACAGTGCCAGATTGAAGGCGGGCAGAATCAGATGTGCCAGACCGTCGGCGGTAAAGAGGCTGACAGGAACGCCGAAAACATCCACCGTCGCACCGCGCCCGGAGGCGGGAAGTACGCCAAGTTTGACGCTGAACAACATGATCATCATCAGACCAATCCAGAACGTCGGCAGGCTGAAACCTAAAATCGAGACAGCCATGACTGATTTCGATAACCCTCCGTCAGGATGCAAACCGGCGTAGACGCCGAGCGGAATGCCAATCACCAGCGCCAGAACAAAGGCCACCAGCGCCAGTTCGAGTGTTGCGGGCATACGCTGAAAAATCAGGTGCAGCGCCGGCTGGTTGTAAATGAATGAGTTACCCATGTCGCCATGCAGGGCATTGACCACAAACAGGCCATATTGCTCCCACACCGGTTTATCGAGGCCAAAAGACTGGATCACACTGAGGCGTTCAGCGGGCGTGGCCGTGGTACTGATCAACAAATCGACCGGGTTACCCACCAGATACACACCCCAGAAAACCAGCAATGACATCACGAACAGCGTCAGCAACGTTTGTCCGAAACGCCCGAGCAGGTAACGGTTCATGCGCACATTTCGCCGGATGAATCGCCGTAACGGGAAAATACTCGGCGTATCAGGCTAAAGAAACCGGACTCATCGACCGTCTGCATGACCACCGCATTCGCAGGCGTCGCCAGTTTGTTCCAGAAATCCGCGTAAGTATAGCCGGCAGTATGACCGGAAACCGCCACACCCACGCGGGCGGGCTGGCCTTCAAACAAGCCGGGTTGCAATAACCACGCGACAGTGGTGGCGTCATGCACCGGCCCGCCTTCGCGACCAAAACGACTGAGATCACTACGGTCAAACGCATTCAGTAACGCAGCAACGGATTCTCCCGGCAGGCCGCCATCCTGTTTTAATGCCCCGATATCCTCTGCACCGATCAGCGCCTGAAAGGTCATATCGAGTGGCATGATGATCAGCGGTACGCCGCTGTTAAATACTTTTTCAGCCGCATGCGGATCGGCATAGACGTTAAATTCGGCCCATGGCACGCGATGGCCGAGGGCGGTAAAGGCACAACTCATGGTGACGATCTGTTTGATGCCGCGTGCGACATCCGGATGCATGCCGAGCGCCAGCGCGATATTAGTCATCGGGCCAATCACGCACAACGAAATCGGGTCATTATCTTCGGCAGCCTGTCTTAAGGTACGCACCAGAAAATCCACGGCGTGTTCAGCCCGCGGTTGCAGGCCGGTGTCCGGCACCAGTTCATCGTTAAACGCGCCGATATGCGCGTACTTGCCGTAAACCTGTTCGCGTACCAGCGGACCGGGCGCACCGGCGAAAACGGGCGTAGCGGTTTTGCCGGACAAGGCGACAATTTTGCAGGCGTTACGCACGGTGTCTTTCAGCGCCACATTACCCGCGACAACGGTCACGCCGAGCACGTCCAGCTCCGGCGAGGCCAATGCCAGCCACAACGCGATGGCGTCATCCACGCCAGGATCGGTATCTATAATGATGCGCTGGCTCATAATTTTATTTCCCGGCATAACGTGAAAGCAGTTCGTAAAACAGCGCGAAGATTTTGGTCGCGTCCACGCGCGTGACGATATCGACATTGGGGGTCAGCCCCGACTTGCCGTACCAGTCGGCGACGGTTTGCCCCATACGCAACTCGCTCTCGTGTTCGACAAACACCCGTGCTTTTTCGGTACCGAACAGTTCCGGCGCCAGAACGTAAGCAATCACCAGCGGGTCATGCAGCGGCCCGCCCCGTGACCCGTAACGGCGCACGTCGTTGCGATCCCAGAACGCCATCAGTTCGCCCAACGGAGCGGAGAGACGTCCGGAGACTTTGATAAACTTCGCCACATGTTCCGGTGTGAGAATCACCTGGTGCGTGGCGTCGAGCGGTAAAACGGTGATGCTGAGCCCGGCGGAAAACACAATATGCGCAGCATGGGGATCGGCGAACATATTGAATTCGGAGGTCATGGTACGGTTACCGGCTTCGCGATAGGCCCCACCCATCAGCACCACGCGGCTAATACCGGCAGTGATCTCAGGTTTCATACGCAGCGCTGTTGCCAGGTTGGTCAGCGGCCCGAGCACGCACAGTGTCAGTGGCTGATTATTTTCAATGGCCTGTTCGCAACGGTTGATCAGAAAGTTAACAGCATGAAGGGATTCGGCCTGTTTTTGCGGCGCGGGAAAGGCGGTGTTACCCAGACCATTTTCACCGTGAAACTGGCCATGGATCGGCGCACGCAGCAGCGGCTGATGACAACCGGCAAACACCGGGATATCCACCCGGTAACCCAGTTCGGTAATTTGCAGCGCATTGCGGGTAGTATTCACCAGTGGCTGATTGCCACACACGGTGCAAATGCCGAGGATATCCAGCTGGGGTGCGACGAATGCACTGAGCAGCGCGATAGCATCGTCAATACCCGGATCGCAGTCAATGATCACCGGTAAGGTTTTCACAGTGCCCCCACAGAGCGCAAAACATCCGCGATTTCCTGACGCGCAGCCTCGTTTAACGGCACCTGTGGCGGCAACGGATCGCCTACCTCAAATCCCTGTAATTGCAGCGCCGCTTTGATACACCCCGCGAGGGAATATTTGGCGAAGATTTCATTGATGCGCCACAGCGGACGCTGCAATGCCATCGCTTTTGTCCAGTCGCCCTGCTTCGCAGCTTCATACAGTGCCAGACTTTGTTTCGGTACAATACAGGCCGGGCCTGCCATCCAGCCCACGCCGCCAATCAGCATCACGCAGGCCGGGATATGTGCCGAGGCGGCAAAAACCTGCATCCGCCCCTGTGTGCGTTCAATAATCGACAGCAAACGGCCAGTGTTGGCCGAGGCATCTTTAATATAGTTGATATTTTCCACATGACTCAGCCGCTCAATCAACGGCAGGCTGAGATCAGAACGCTGGAACTGCGGATTGGTGTACAGCACGACCGGCAGCTTTCCGGCTGCGGTCGCGATGGCACGAAAGTAATTTTCGACGCCCTGTTCGGGCACCGGGAAATACGCCTCAAGGATCGCCAGAATACCGTCCACACCCAGAGCGACGTAGCGAGCGGTTTGCGCTACGGCGTCCTGAATGGTGGTAGCGGCGACACCGGCAATGACCGGAACGCGCCCCCGGGCGGCTTCCACAACGGTTTTCACTATCTCAGTGCGCTGTTCTGCGTTGAGATAGGCAAACTCACCTGTACTGCCAAGTGGCGTCAGACCCTGCACGCCACTGGTAATCAGATGTTCAACCAGCGCAGTCAGCACCGGTTTATCTATCTGGCCGCCGTCAGTGACCGGCGAAACCAGATAGGGATACACACCGCTAAAAGAAGTCATAGCTTCTCTCTCTTTTCTTAGAACAACCCTGGTGTTGGTGCTCTATTCCCGCCTTGGTCTGGTATGTACTTTGCGCTTATTTAGTGTTTCTCATGCACAAAGTACGGCAACGTATAGCCGTCGGAGCGGCCGACGTAGGTATAAGGTGTTTTCATCGCCCAGGTGTAGGAGAGGAACAGCAGCGGAATGACGCCTTCGTCCTTCATCGCAATCTCTGTGGCATGTTGCAGTAACTTTTCACGCTGGCCGTCGTCGAGGGTTTCCCGCGCCTGCACCAGTGTTTTATCAAACTCAGGGTTCGAGTAACGTCCGCGGTTACCCTGTCCGCCGTTCGGCCCGAAGGTTTCGAGCAACGGTCCCAGCACACCGGAGGCTTCACCGGTTTCAATCGCTGCACCGCCCATGATCAGGCTGAAATCGCGTTTGGATGCGCGGGAGAAATATACGCTGCCCGGCATAGTGACAACGTCAGTTTTAATACCGATACGGCTGAACATCTGGCCGAGCGCCTGCGCGATTTTAGAATCGTTCGGATAACGGTCGTTCGACGCATGGAAGGTCAGGGTGAAGCCATCCGGATAACCGGCCTGCGTCAGCAATTGCTTCGCTTTCGCCGGGTCATAGACCGGTGCGGCAATCGCCGGGGTGTAACCTAAGTAGCCTTTGGGCACCAGCTGCGATGCGGGTACGCCCTGCCCGTCCATGATACGGTCAACTATCGCCTGACGGTTTATCGCCAGCGACATCGCCTCGCGCACTTCCCGCTTTTTCAGCGGATTGCTGCCGTCCGGCCCTTTAGCAAACGGCGACACATCACGATCCTGATCCGGGTGTAAATACAAAATACGGTTACCGGCCACGGATTCCAGCTGCAGGCTGGCTTGTTTGCCCAGATTTCGTCCGTCTGCCGTCGGTACACTTTCGATCATGTCAACATCACCGGAACGCAACGCAGCCACGCGGGCGCTCGGGTTTTTGAATACACGTAACGTCACTTTATCCCACTGAGCTTTTCCGCCCCAGTACTGGTCATTGCGCACCAGCACCACGTTATCGTCCGGCGTCCAGCTGACAAATTTGAACGGACCGGTACCGGTGACGTCTTTCCCTTCGTTGAGAGTTTGTGACCCGACCGTTTCCAGACGCGCCGGTAAGATGGCGACACGGCTTAAGTTGTTCAGTAATAACGGTGTCGGCGCTTTAGTGGTAATTCTCACCGTTAAAGGATTGATCTCGGTGACCTCAGCGATATCGTTAACGTACGGCGTATAGGCGCTCGGGCTGTTCTTTGACGCCAGCGCCACGCGTTTCACGCTGGCAATCACATCTTTAGCCGTGAACTCACTGCCATCGTGGAATTTCACGCCGGGACGCAGGGCAAATTCCCAGGTGGTGTCATTAATCACTTTCCATGACACCGCAAGCGCAGGGGTAATCTGTTGTTTTTCGTCCTGATTCACCAAACCATCAAAAATATTACGCGCCATCGCGCTGTTGGCACCGCCGACGTAAAATTGTGGATCCATGGAAGTGGTAGAAGCAGCCAGACCGAGAGTAAGATCAGCCGCGTGTACGGTCTGTGAAACAAAAAGCGTGGCCAGTGCCGGGAAAAGCACTCCTGCCAAAACGGACGTTCTCATGCATTTAACCCTTAATTATTTTAGATTTTCAGGCAATGTGTGTCAGATCCTAAATCCGAGTCTAGGGGGTGGACTTCTGAATTGAAAATTGTATTTTGTGTTACATCCATAAACAAATGTTATGGATCTTGAGGATGTATTATGAAAATTAATCCCAGACAGGTTGAAGCTTTTCACAAGGTGATCCTTACCGGCGGCATTACCGCTGCCGCAAATATGATGAACATCACCCAGCCAGCGGTGAGCCGCCTGATCCGCGACTTCGAATATGCGGTTGATCTGAAGCTGTTTGACCGGGACGGACGCGGCTTGATCCCACGGGACGATGCCATCAAGTTGTATCGTGAAGTCGAGCGTTTGTACCTCGGGCTTGAACATATTTCACGTATTGCTGATGAAATCCGTCATTCAAAAGGCAGTGTTTTACGCATCGGTACGGTTGCGGCGCTTTCTGCGCTTTGCGCCGAACACATTCTGCCGCCACTGATTGAGAGTATTGACGACATCTCGCTGTTTCTGGATATCGAAAGTACTACGCACATCACTGATGTGGTGACCAGTAATCAGTACGACGTCGGGTTTATTTTTGGTAAGCCTGACGTGAAAGGACTGGAAGCAGAGATGCTGGCACGGGCGAATGCGGTCGCCGTGATGTCGCCGCGTCATCCGCTGGCCCAACAGGACGTGGTCACCGCGATGGACCTGACGCGTTACCGCCCTATTATTCCCGGGCGAAAAACGCCGCTGCGTGAACAGCTGGATCAGGTGATGAGCCGCCTCGATTTATATATGAATAACCCGATTGAAACGTCGCTGAACAATTGTTGTGTGATGGCGGGGAATAACCTGGGCATAGGTGTGGTCGATTTCATCACCGCACGCAGCCACAAAAGCGATATCGTTCTCAAACCGTTTACGCCCGATATCAGTATTGCCTATCTCGCCGTTTTCCCGCCGCAGATCCCAAAAAGTCGCCTGGTGGAACACATCACTCAGGAAATGAAGACCTTAATCGAGGGCTATTTGTAAAACGACCCGACAGGTTCGCTAAAATCATACCCGTCAGTCCAAAGTGGTATCCCCCCATAGCGATAAGCAATTCGCTGATAATGTGTGCGGCCAACTAGATGAATAATGCATATAAAATCACTTATCAATCAAAATAATGAATAAGTGTTTTTATTTTATTCTTTAAAATCAATTACAAAACCCATTCGCATAAATAATCATCCTTTCAATAAAATTTTACCTAATTTCAAACTCTTCGTTACACATTCACAACCTCGATGAGAAGTATTATTATTTGCGCGAAATTGTTCTATTTGGTTCATTTAATAACAAGTGGTCATTAAGTGTTACCTGTTTTCTATCAACAGTTATCTACAACTATGCAGTGAGATAAATCATGCCAACAACAAATAGCAAGTGGACCTGGCTCCTCTGGCTGCTGAGTGCGCTGATGCTCGTCATCGGTCTGATACTCGGTATCGGTGGCGCGTATCTGGCCACATTGGGAGGAAGTATTTACTTTCTGCTGATGGGTCTGGCGCTCATCGTTTCCGCCGTTTTGATTTTCAAAGGTAAGCCATCGGGCGCATGGCTTTACGCCCTGGCCTTTGTGCTTTCTGTTATCTGGGCTGTCCGGGACGCAGGTTTCACATTCTGGCCATTGTTCTCCCGTCTGTTCACGTTTGGCGTTCTGGCATTTCTGGTCGCGCTGATCTATCCGCTGCTTAAAGCACGCACGGGTCTGGTGACGCGTAAAGCGCCAGCCTTTTCAGTGGCGGCGGTTTTGGCTGTCGCGCTGATTGCCGCTTTCGCTAATACCTTTGTGCCAACACCTATCATCAGTACCGCCGACGATCAGGTGCCGGTGAAACCGGTAGAAAAAGGTGCAGAGCAAAAGAACTGGGAAAGCTGGGGTAACACGACTGCGGGTGACCGTTTCGCAGCCCTGGATCAGATTAACAAAACCAACGTGGATAAACTTCAGGTTGCATGGATTGCTCATACCGGTGATATCCCGCAGAGCAATGGCTCCGGCGCTGAAGACCAGAACACCCCGTTGCAAATCGGCGACAAACTGTTTGTCTGTACGGCCTACAGCAAAGTGATCGCCTTGTCTGTTGATGACGGTAAAAAGCTCTGGTCCTACGATTCCAACTCCACCGCGCCTAACTGGCAGCGTTGTCGTGGCCTGGGTTATTTTGAAAACAGCGCGGCGCCACAAGCCCCGGCAGCCCAACCCGCTGCGGTTCCGGCGGCTGAACCGGCAAGTCCGGTTGCGGCTTCTGAAGCGGCTACGCCTGCTACGAATGCGCCGCAAGCGCCAGCGGCGACCGGTGGCACTGTCAGCGGAACCTGCGAGCGTCGTCTGTTCCTGCCAACCATTGATGCGCGTCTGATTGCCATTAACGCCGATAACGGCAAACCCTGTGCTGATTTCGGTGACAACGGTGTGGTTGACCTGAAAGTCGGCATGGGTGAAGTCAAACCGGGCTACTACCAGCAAACTTCTACCCCGCTGGTCGCGGGCAATGTGGTGGTTGTCGGCGGTCGCGTCGCGGATAATTTCTCCACCGGCGAACCTCCGGGCGTGGTCCGTGCTTTCGACGTACATACCGGCGCACTGGTATGGGCCTGGGATCCGGGTAATCCGAACATTACCAAACTGCCACCGGCGGGTCAGACTTATACCCGTGGTACCCCGAATGTCTGGTCGGCGATGTCATACGATCCCAAACTGGGTCTGATTTACATGCCAACCGGCAACGCGACGCCAGACTTCTTCGGCGGCACGCGTACTGAGCAGGATGACAAATACAGTTCCTCCGTCGTCGCGGTAGACGTGGCCACCGGTAAAGTCCACTGGACCTTCCAGACCACTCATCATGATCTGTGGGACTTCGATCTGCCGTCGCAGCCGCTGCTGTATGACCTGCCGGACGGTAGAGGTGGCAGCACGCCGGTGCTGGTGCAGACCTCCAAACAAGGCATGATCTTCATGCTGAATCGCGAAACCGGTCAGCCGGTTGCGAAAGTGGAAAACCGTGAAGTGCCGCAGGGTAACGTCCCGGGCGAACGCTACGCCAAAACGCAGCCTTTCTCTGTTGGTATGCCAAATATTGGCAATCAGACACTGAAAGAATCTGATATGTGGGGCGCAACGCCGATGGATCAGCTGCTGTGCCGCATCGAGTTTAAAGGTATGCGTCACGAAGGCGTTTACACGCCTCCGGGCCTGGATCGATCACTGCAATTCCCGGGTTCACTGGGCGGCATGAACTGGGGCAGCGTCTCGGTTGACCCGAACAACGCCATCATGTTCGTGAATGATATGCGTCTGGGTCTGGCGAACTACATGGTTCCGCGTGCACAGGTTCCGACCGGCGCGAGCGGCATCGAGATGGGGATGGTGCCGATGGACGGTACGCCTTACGGCGCAGTCCGCGAGCGTTTCCTGTCACCGCTGGGCATTCCTTGCCAGAAACCCCCGTTCGGTACGATGTCTGCGGTGAACCTGAAAACCGGCAAAATCGTCTGGCAGGTGCCGGTCGGTACCGTAAAAGACACCGGCCCGCTGGGCATCAAAATGCGTATGCCAATGGAAGTCGGTATGCCAACACTGGGCGCGAGCCTGTCAACGCAATCCGGCCTGCTGTTCTTCGCCGGTACGCAGGATTTCTATCTGCGCGCGTTTGATACCGCAAACGGTAAAGAGATCTGGAAATCCCGTCTGCCGGTCGGCAGCCAGTCCGGCCCGATGACCTACGTTTCACCGAAAACCGGTAAACAGTACATCATCATCAGCGCCGGTGGCGCACGTCAGTCCGCAGAACGCGGCGACTACGTGATCGCCTACGCACTGCCTGACGAGAAGTAAGATTTCGCAGTCCATGACAAAGCCCGCTGGTGCAGACCGGCGGGCTTTTTTATTCAACGTAACCCACTGATATTCTTATTAATGACTCTGTCGCCACGATAGCAATGTTAAAACATACTAAACAAAAAATTTGGGTTAAGGAGAGTGACGGGTATGATGCAACCATTACCCTTATTAACCAAAAGGAATTGGCATGGAAATCATCGGAGACAACAGCGTTATCACCAGTGTTGCACCCAAAGGTAAGGTTGTTTACTGCCGTGGTGAAACCCCCAGATACTGGCTGGAATTGCAATTTGTCGATGAGAATAATCTCCCCGTTGCCGGGCTGAAGGTCACACTGGAATACCATCCGCTGGCATCCGCGCAAGACGTCGCGATGTGGAAAAAATATAGCAATTACCACTACGATCCCACGCCACCACCCAATCCCCCTGCCGGCGTCACCGACAGTCAGGGACTGGTCAGATTCGACGATCTGTACTGGATAACGGTCGACGTAAAAGCAGACGCGCAACAACTGGCCGACGAAATGGAGCAGCGCCCGCTGGGGCTTCGGCGTAATCCGAACAGCCAGCCGGTGAGCAAAAATGCCTTTCGTCGGGAAACGCGAGACAAAAGCTGGCGATCTGACGTACAGGAAAAAGCCGAGGCCGCAGGACATATCCATCATTACGTGACCATCGGTGAACTTTGCGATCAGTTGCCTCACATTGAAGGCTGGGAGGAGAAGGAGCCACCGGAGTTTCATTTTCAGCAAGGGCGTTCGCTGAAAGGCACAGAGATTGCGTGTCAGGCGCTGAAGCAGCGGCACGTCATTGAAATCTGCCCGTTCCGGGCGTGGGTGCTGGCACTGCATGACACCCCCGCATATGATCTTGCCAACAGCCTTAATCTCGGCATTATGGCTGACCTCGCCTATTCGGCTGAAGCGAAAAACAATACCATCGATTATTTCTTCCGGAATAAATGTCAGGATCTGTCTGCAATCCCGCAATTTGCCGAGTTCCCATCTTATTACCACACACTGGCCGTGGATGTACCCTTCCGGGAACGTTATCTTGCACCTGTGTATCTGAATACGGGTGAGGGGGTAAATCCCGAGGGTGACACCAGGCTATTTACAGTTGAGTGTGATACTCACATTATCGTTGCATGGTGCGGTACGGACAGTCTGCTTAACGCTTTGACAGATATCTCCTTTGCGCCCAAAAAATGCCTTCCCGAGCTTGGTGGCGTGGGTAATATTCACGGCGGTTTTCTGAAGGCTTACATGTTGGCAAAACAGAAGTTTAAAGACAAATTGGATATTGTGAGTGAATCCCTGACGAACGGAAAGAAAATGCTATTTGTCTGTGGTCACAGTCTGGGCGGTGCGCTGGCCTTAACCTATGCTGCCGAGATGAAGAACAGCCATCCGATGCTTTACACTTACGGTATGCCGCGCACCTTCACCCGTTCGGCGGTTCTAAGCCTGAATTCAGTGACGCATTACCGCCACATCAATGATAATGACTCAGTCACCCAAATTCCTCCCGATGCCGATGTAGACAATATCTTCTATGAGAAATGGGGACCACTGGGCGACAAACTCGGCTTTGACTGGTCGTTAACAACGGTAGCCGGGTTGGGAGTGGCTGTTCGCGACCTGGCTTTTCAGTCGGCAGGAATTTCCGATAAAAAAGATCCTTACTGGCATCACGGCAATACGGTGATATTTTTCCAGGCTCAGCAGTGCGTGATGCAATCCCGTCATCAGAATGTGCCGTGGATAGGCGGCGGAGGCAGCGATAATCCGGTACCCGGCGTGGTGAACACCTGTATTAAGCAGTCGGTTAAACTCTTTCTGGTGCCATCACTGAATGAAGAATGCCTTAATGCAACGGGCGAGCACCAGGCGAAGTTTATCGGGTGTCTGGATACTGTTAACCTGAGAAAAACCTTCCCCCGGAATACTAATCCCGAACTGGACGGGCTTTTCAGCAACCCTTCCAGCCATTCTATGGCACACCGTTACCTGCCTTATATCCATAATCAGGTGCTTGAGCTGGCAAATCCCGATCTTGAGATGAACCGGAAGGAGAAGCGGGCTGAGTTCAGGCAGGAGATTGAAGCAACGGCCAAAGGCAGTGCCAACCAGGATGAAATCCAGCGAAACCGGGAATTTATAGCGCTTCAGGATATGTTGCCGGTGGCGCTAACCCGCACCCGGTCAGAAGATGTGGGCAAAAATTCCCTGATCCGTTTTGCTGCAGTTACGGAGGAAGAAGTTGAATTTTCTAAATAAAAAAGCCCTGTTGCTGCCGACTGTGTTCTTGCTTTCCGCCTGTTATGGCAAAACAGACCAGACGCTGTCACCGCCGGAAAATGCACGGCGCGTAACCATAGCCGTCAGGGTTCCTGAGGGCATTACACTGTTGCCATTGCAAATGCTTTATCGTTCTGAACGGTGCAAGACTAAAAGCTATAACTCGAGTAATGAAGCCTATGAAATTCGCGGATATAACGGTTTCATGCAGGCATTTAGCCCGATTGCAAACAGCGATATCAGGCAGCAACGGATTGCCATTGATGGTGGCGGGAAATGCCAGTGGCAGCTTAATTCCATTAAAGTCAGTTTTAAGATCGCTGATGAAAATCCTCTCGTTAAAGGAAAAGAGGTTTTCGCTACTAATTATATCTTTGATTTTGATGATTATGGATTCAGTGATGGTTATGGAACAGGAAGAGCGAAAAAAGTCAGTGGCGATCTAGATATCAGAACAGATTTTTTCCCAGAAATATTTATTAGCCACAAATTCAAAAAAACGACACTGGAGTTATTTGGTGGGGATACCCGACATGAAAAATGGAGTCAACGTTACAGGGTTCATGATATTAAAACTATCGTTATAAACCCTGTCGTACATTTTAATCGAGTAGTTATACTTGAGGGACCAAATAAATCTCCAGGAAATATAATTGTGACTTATCCTGATAGTAGTAAGCAAAAAGCTTTGTATACAAAACCTGATTATGAAAAGCTGCTATCGATGAAATAGAAAGGGATTCTTTCGTTTCACATACTCAAGGAGGAAGAAGTTGAATTTTCTAAATAAGAATTATGCGGTTATATCCTTTATCGTGCTGCTTTATGGCTGTGATAACACTCCCGACCGCACTTTGTCTCCACCTCAGAACGCAAAGTGGGTCGACGTGGTCTTCACGCTTCCGGCAGATACCGTGCTTTTACCAATGGAAGTTCTTTACCGTTCAGATAAGTGTAAAACAGTGCGTTATAACTCGAGTAATGAGCCTCATGATATTCCCGGTTATAACGATTTCGAGAAGCCATTCGGTCAGCAAGGAAGCAGCAATATCTGGCGGACACATATCGCCATTGATGGCGGCGGGCCATGCTTGTGGCAGCTTAATTCCATTAAAGTCAGTTTTAAGATCGCTGATGGCAATCCCCTGGTAAAGGGAAAAGAGGTTTTCGCTACTAATTATATCTTCGATTTTGATGATTATGGATTTAGCGATGGTTATGGTACCGGTAAAGCGAAGGAATCCAGGGGTGATCTTCATATAAAAACGGATTTCTTTCCGAGGATTTTTATAAATCACATGTTCGAGAAAACCTCATTGAGATTCTTTGGTGGAGATACCGATTACGAAAAATGGAGCCGGCGTTACAAACTCCAGGATACTGAGAAAATACTTATCGAACCTATTATGCATATGAATAAAATTATAATTCTTGAGAGTCCAAATCCACCACCTGGAATGATTACGTTAACCTATCCCGATGGAAGCGTTGAAAAAACACAACCTATGGAACCCGATTACGAAAAACTGCTATCGATGAAATAGAAAGTAAATGTTTCATTTTACATATTCAGGGAGGAAGTAATTGAATTCTCTAAATAAAAAAGGCCTGTTGCTGCCGACAGTATTTTTGCTTTCCGCATGCTATGGCAAAACAGATCAGACGCTTTCACCGCCGGAAAATGCACGGCGCGTGACCATAGCCGTCCGGGTTCCTGAGGGCATTACACTGTTGCCATTGCAAATGCTTTATCGTTCAGAACGGTGCAAGACTAAAAGCTATAACTCGAGTAATG
>NZ_JAFMOT010000021.1:0-351 GCF_019049695.1 Rahnella perminowiae | reverse complement strand
CTCTACCTGACCACCTGTGTCGGTTTGGGGTACGATTTCGTGTTACCTGGAGCTTAGAGGCTTTTCCTGGAAGCATGGCATCAGCTACTTCACCACCGTAGTGGCTCGTTATCACGCCTCAGGGTTAGTATGCAACCGGATTTACCAGGTCACACCCCCTACACGCTTGAACCGGGACAACCGTCGCCCGGCCAGCCTAGCCTTCTCCGTCCCCCCTTCGCAGTAACACCAAGTGCTGGAATATTAACCAGCTTCCCATCGACTACGCTTTTCAGCCTCGCCTTAGGGGTCGACTCACCCTGCCCCGATTAACGTTGGACAGGAACCCTTGGTCTTCCGGCGTGCGGGTTT
>NZ_JAFMOT010000022.1:0-354 GCF_019049695.1 Rahnella perminowiae | reverse complement strand
GGATCCGCTTTCAGTGGACGAAGGATAAATATGGGCGGTTAATTCCCGTGGCTTATCACACCGGCGCTGACAGCGGTCTGGATCAGGTTCGCGTGCGCCCGATGGAGCGGAACACATTCACGGGTAACTATGAGTTCTGGGCGGATGGTGCGGAAAAGCCCACCATCATCTGGACACCCGACGAGCTGGAGTTTAAAGCGCCCGGTAATACCGGTAGCCGTGATCAACCGTATTTACCTTCGACCATCACCGTATTACCGTTACCCGGCGCGGAAGAACTGGGCAGCACGTCAACCTCGCTGCCGATCCCGGATGAACAGTCATTCGATGATTACATCCTGGTCAATCTGCCGC
>NZ_JAFMOT010000023.1:0-378 GCF_019049695.1 Rahnella perminowiae | reverse complement strand
AGTTGTTACACTCATTCCGCCTGACCAAACAGAGGATAGGGATTTTTCGGCGATTTATCCTGATGGGAGTACCGAAAAAATTCCGTATATTTATCCTAATTACGAAAAACTGCTATCGATGAAATAGGAAGTGAGTGTTTCATTTTACATATTCAGGGAGGAATTAATTGAATTCTCTAAATAAAAAAGCCCTGTTGCTGCCGACAGTATTTTTGCTTTCCGCATGCTATGGCAAAACAGATCAGACGCTGTCACCGCCGGAAAATGCACGGCGCGTGACCATAGCCGTCCGGGTTCCTGAGGGCATTACACTGTTGCCATTGCAAATGCTTTATCGTTCAGAACGGTGCAAGACTAAAAGCTATAACTCGAGTAATG
>NZ_JAFMOT010000024.1:0-379 GCF_019049695.1 Rahnella perminowiae | reverse complement strand
CTGTAATAACGACTGTCTAGTTTTTTTGCCCAGCCTGGTGGTACCGCTTTACCACGTGCGACATTTTTTTGTAGACCTGGGGGTAATTGGCGATACTAATCATGGGTTAGGTAGCGACCCGTACGACTATCGTAGTATCGATTATCACCTCTGTCGCGGTCTCTATCATGGTTTGTGTTGTAGCGTTGGTTTTCTTTGCGGTCATCTTTATAGTGTTTTTGTTGCTGAGTCCAGTTTTTGTCTTGTTTATATTGAGCTTTACCATGACCAGGATCTGCAAAAACAACGGGTGAAGCCACGAACGAGCCCGCTAAAAGTAAGCTAGTTAATAATGTCGATTTTTTCATTGTCATACACCTTTATCTGTACCTTGTATAAG
>NZ_JAFMOT010000025.1:0-380 GCF_019049695.1 Rahnella perminowiae | reverse complement strand
GAATATAGCTGAAAAAGGCAAAAGTGTATATGCTATCAAGCCAGTCACCGCAGGTCTAGAAACCGATGACAACGGTCAAACATATAGCGATGATGCAAGGCGCATCAATCAATTTGCCAATGTCAAACCACCGCTGTCTGTCATTGCGCCTATCCAGCTAGCGACGCCTTGCTCACCGCATATCGCCGCGCAGCTTGATAACGTGACACTCACCAAAACCCAATTAGTCGATACCATCCATAAGTCCATCGCAGCCTATCCTGCCGATGTGATTTTGGTTGAAGGGGCAGGCGGCTGGTTTACCCCTATTAATGAGCAAGAAACGCTTGCTGATGTGGCAGCCGCGCTCAAATGCCCTGTCATCCTGGTCGTCGGTATCA
>NZ_JAFMOT010000026.1:0-384 GCF_019049695.1 Rahnella perminowiae | reverse complement strand
AACTGGAAAGCAAAATATGGCGGGATGGAAGCCGCTGATATCAAAAAAATCAAAGACCTTGAGGACGAGAATCGTCGTCTGAAGCAAATGTTTGCCGATCTGAGTTTGGAATGCCGGGCGCTGAAAGACGTCATCGAAAAAAAGCTTTAAAACCAGCGATAAAGCGTGAGCTCGTCAACTATCTGACCACGCAATTTACGATGAGCATACGCCAGGCATGCAGGACGTTATCGCTAAGCAGGACGGTGTTTCGTTATCAACCGGATACGCGACGTGATGAAGCGGTGATCCAGAGGCTGACCGAGGTCGCTGAGCGCTATCCCCGCTACGGTTTTAAGAAGCTTTTTCAGGTACTTCGCAGGCAGGGGCACGTCTGGAACCACA
>NZ_JAFMOT010000027.1:0-385 GCF_019049695.1 Rahnella perminowiae | reverse complement strand
CTTCTTGCCCGTGGGTTCGCTTACTGCCTGTGCTGCCATGGTTAGGCTCCCTTCTTCTCGGTGAGCAGCGCGATGATTTGCGCGTTCTGCTCGATGATCTTCTGCTGGTTAGCCCGGTCCTGAGACCAGTTGTCCTTGTCGTAGGCCAGCGTCTCGGCCTGCGTGACCGTACTGCCCTTTCCGGCGCCCTTGCGGGTGACCTTGGCCTGCAACACGGAGGCCGGGATGCCCTTCACCAGAGCGGTGAGGGCCTGCACCGCGGCCGTGAGGTTCGCGGCGTGGTCCCGACCGTTGGCGAGGTGCCACGCGGGCGTGCCCGGGATCTTCTTCTGCTTGTCGAACGTCTTCTGGTCCATGTCGAGGAGTCCTTCCAGGGGGTCGATAC
>NZ_JAFMOT010000028.1:0-388 GCF_019049695.1 Rahnella perminowiae | reverse complement strand
GGCCATAGCGGCCATGGGCAGCATGAAAGATGGTGGTGATGCGCGCGCGCAGGTCCGCATACGGATCGGGCCGGTCCAGGCGCGTGACGTGCACGTAGTAGGTCGAGGACGGGAGGTGGGCAACCTCCAACAACACCGTCACGGGATAGATCGCCTTGAGCGCGACAACGGCCTGCACCTTTACCGCTGGTTCTGTGCGCGCAAGGCCTTCAGTTTTTTTAGGTAATCCACCTCGGCCCGCAGGTACAGGTTCTCCCGCTGTAACCGCTCGAGGTCGGTTTCATCCCGCCTGATTCCGGGTGGGCGGCCGCGCTGTTTGGGACGTAATCCATCCTCGCCCTGACGTTCATACTCGCGCACCCAGCGCATCACGGTTTTGGGCGAGGAC
>NZ_JAFMOT010000029.1:0-392 GCF_019049695.1 Rahnella perminowiae | reverse complement strand
GAGTTGAACCAGTCACCGGCCTCTGGCACGTCGGTTTGGTCGCCGAATACCTGAGGGCTGGCTGGGGGAAGATCGGCATACCAGTCGTAGAAGCTCAACATAGTGCCACCGAGTAGTTCAGTGAACCGGGAGCCGGCTCCGTAGGACACCATTGACATGGCCGGGATGACAGAGAACCCGGCGATGCGGACGGGACCGTAGGCCTTGATGGTGTGCACGTAGGCTGCCGCGATGATCTGGGTGGCTTCCTCCCATGAGACACGCACCATGCCTCCGTGCCCGCGGGCGCACTTGTATGCCTGGGAGAGCTCTGGGTCGTTGGTGATGGATGCCCAAGCGTCCACTGGATCGCCGAATTCGGCGAGTTTGTCTCGCCACGCGTCAAGCAGGAC
>NZ_JAFMOT010000030.1:0-394 GCF_019049695.1 Rahnella perminowiae | reverse complement strand
GAAGCAGGAGGTCCGAGACGTGGCCGCGGAGGCCGCGACCCGTGCCTACAGCTACTCGTGGGACACCCTCGCCGAGGACAAGGCGCAGGCGCGGGCCCTCATGACCACTGCGATGCAGACTCGCTACGACCGCACGATGGCCGGCACCGGGACCACCGGTCAGCGCGAGCGCACGGTCGTCTCGGCGGAGGTGGTCGACACCGCCCTCGTGACGGCCACGCCGACCGCGGCCCGGGTGCTGGTCGTCGTCAACCAGCGCACGACCGGTCGCGGGCTCGAGGAGCCGCTCCTCGACCTCGACCGGGTGCTGGTGAGCCTGGAGGACGTGGACGGCGAGTGGAAGGTCAGCGAGCTCGATGCCTTGTGAGCAGGGCGTCCCGGACGCGAGGATCAC